>JAAZKQ010000173.1 GCA_012799755.1 Lentisphaerota bacterium
AAGCCGACGACACCCGCCGACTGGGACGCCGAGTACCTTGATGCCATCCTCGCCATCCGCATCGTTGACGGCTTGGACGCCGCCATTGCCCACATCAATCGCTACGGCTCGGGTCATACGGATGGCATCGTCACCAGGGATCTGCAAGCGGCCAAGCTCTTCCTGGAGCGGGTGGATTCGGCGTCAGTGCTGGTCAACGCCTCCACGCGGCTCTCCGGCGGTGGCGACTACGGCATGGGCGCCGTCGTCGGCATCAGCACCGGCCGCCTGCACGCACGCGGACCAGTCGGCCCCCGCGAACTCACCACCTACAAATGGCAGGTTCGAGGCAACGGTCAGCTGCGAAACTGAGGTAAAAAAGCCCGCAGTCTGGGCTATTCTACCAGCAGAAAGGCATCCCTGATGACAAGCGGTCACGTCCATTCTTACGAGACCCTCGGCGCGCTGGATGGTCCCGGCCTGCGCCTGGTCATCTTTCTGCAAGGGTGTCCACTGCGCTGCTGCTACTGCCATAATCCCGACACCTGGGAGGTCGCCGCCGGCCGGCTGACCAGCGTCGCAGACATCAGCCGGCGCATTCAGCGCTTCATCCCCTATTTCGGTAATCGCGGCGGCGTCACCCTCTCCGGCGGTGAACCGCTGCTGCAAGCGGCCTTCTGCTTGGAGATTTTACGCGAATGCCGACGCCTTGGCGTACACAGCGCCATTGACACGAGTGGCGGCGTCTGGAACGAACTCTGCCGCCAGGCCGGCGAGCTGGCGGACATCGTCATCCTTGACCTCAAGGCCGCCACCTCCGAGTTATGGCAAGCCATCACCGGTCGCGACGCCTTTTCGACACTCTTGCAAATCATCGCAGAGTTCCGCGCGAGCCGGCGCCCCGTCTGGGTACGCCAAGTGGTCGCCAAAGGCCTCAATGACAGTCCAGAGGCCATGCGCGAACTGACCGCGCTGATCGCCGGCCTCAACTGTGAGCGCCTTGAGCTGTTACCTTATCACGAGATGGGCCGCGGCAAATGGGAAAAACTCGGCATGGACTACGCCGCCAAGCATCTCCAGCCACCCACGCCTGCCCTGCTCGCCGAATTACGACAAGCTCTCACCGCACCACGCGGCGTGTGAGCCGTGTCCTCACCGGGCTTTCAGTGCGTCAAGCTCCTAGTAGGCCTGGTGTAATTCGACGCAGGCGGGTGAATGCCCAACACAGCTTATTGTCACGGTCAATCCCCATTTCCGGCGGCGCTGGTTAGTGTCTATGGCGAGGCTGCGGACACCTAATTGTCCGCGCTCCGAAAACTCGCTGCATTTCGCCGCGCATGGTGGCTTTGGGTGTCCTTGCGCTTCGCGTCGGCGTGGTTACAGTAGCCGCGCAACTCGCCGCACCGAGCGGTACGACCTCATGCACAAGAGAGATGAAAGGAAGACCATGGGTACCTTCGCGATCAATCAGTTCTATGATTTCGATTCTGCGGGCCTCGAAGAAACAGACAGCGGTGACGTTTTCATTTATCTGAAATACAACGGCGAAAGCACCCTGCCCGGCTTTCCCAACTTCTCGTTCCGGGTCAAGGCCTATCCCTGCCAAATCGTCATGCCGCCGGAGCGCTTCCCCAAGAAAATCCGCTGCCTGGTCAAAGACCTCATCCCCAACCGCTTGGCCCCCGAGCAGGCAGAGCAATTCCCGAAACTCGTCCAGGATCGCGCCTGGCTGTTGCAGCTCGTCTATGTGCCCGGCTTCACCTATGAATTCGCCGTCATCGGCCAAGGCGGCGCCGGCAAATACACCCTGAAGGACATCGCCAACGGCATCGAACACTACAACTATCCGTCAGCCGGCGAACTCAGGCTCGGTGACAAATTGTCCCTTGTCGTCCAAAGTATCGTGAAAAACTATCTGGTCCTTGCCCAGGACCGCTACGACGCCATCGTCGGGGCCAAATTCAAAGTTGGGCAGAAGCATAACTTCACCATTCGCAAGGTGAAGCCCGATGAAAACAATCGCCAGTACCTCCAGCTGGTTGACAAAACTCGCGGCTTCTGGCATCGCTTCTACCTGGAGAATGACGACGCGCCGCCCAACGAAGACAGCATCCGCCTGGAAATCGGCGACATCACCCCGGAAGGTTGGCTCTGCCTGCAATACCCCGGCACCCGTCTCGCCGATATCCAGAAAATCCGCCAAGCCGAAAGTACCGACTTTGGTCGCGAAAACGAACGCCGCGAGTTCAAAAGCACTATCGCCTTCCCCCCGCAAGACAAGAACGCCCCGGCCGCCGATAAAAACCAAGCCGATTTCAACAAACAGCTCCGGGGGACCATCATGCGCGTCATCGCCAGTTTTATGAACTCCACAGGCGGTTCGCTCTTCATCGGCGTCACTGACAATGGCGAAGTCTGCGGCATTGAGGGCGACCTGTCGCAACTGAATGAGGACTGGCAAGACCAGTACAATGGCCAATACCAGACCAGCACCGACGGCTATGAACTGAAAATCCGCAACGCCATCAGCGCCGTCCTCGGCGATTTCGCCAATTCCCTCGTGAACATCCGCTTTTACAAAGTTGACGATCCGACCGATCCCTCCAACCAGCGGGTCTTCTGCGAAGTCATGGTCAAAGCCGCCAGCACACCCGTCTTTTACGGCGGTACGCGTCTCTTCATCCGCGCCGGCAACAGCACTCGCCTGCTTCTTAACGGCGACATCACGTCTTTCATCCTGGAGAAGATGCGCAACCAACAACAGCTGCACCCCCTGCCCCAACCCGTCCAGGCGACAGCAAGCGTCACCTTGCCCGACGCGCCTCGCCTCACCGAGCTCACCGGCAGTGTCGCCCTCGCGCCACCGCCGAAAAGCGATGCCAGAAACTGGGGCATCCTGAGCTTTCTTCCAGACGGCTGCCGACAGTTCGGCAAAGTCGTCAACGACCCAGCGCCCGTTGCCGCCCTGCAACTCACCCAAGAGCACCGCAAAAGCAAGTATCTGCTGCTGCAGTGCTATGCCGGCGGCAATGTCAATGTCGTCGGCAACATCAGCAAAAAAATCTCCGGCAAAAAGAACCAATCCTATAAAAATAGCTGGAACAGCGACGACGCGCTCTCGCAAGTCTTTGTCTGCTGCCCCGAGGATTACCTCGTCATCCGCAGCCTGGGGACGGACGGCGTACCCTACGCCAAGGCCATACAGGTCAAGGAAATCTCCGTTCACGACAGCCTCACCGCGAAAGGCAACAACGTCCTTGATGAAAGCAAGGCCAAGGTCACCAGCTACCAGATCGTCCCCGAGCGCCTCAGTTCCTTCATCTACGACATCATCAGCAAAAAACGCAGCGGCGAGCCCGGCCAGAACACCGCCCTGATCCGCGTCCAAGACTGCATCACCTTCCTTGATCAACAGCAAGAAGCAGCCACCCCAGCGTAAGAGAGCAAATTCCGCGGGAGGGCAGGCGCCATGAAAAACCCCATGGACAGACCGCTTGAGAAACGCCTGTCCGATCGGGCTGTGGCCATCGGCCGCAATGGCGAGGTCACAGCCTTCGACGAGTTGCTTGCTGGCCCCACTGCGTACGACATCGGCCAATGTGCGCCGGCTGGCAGCATCTGCCTTGGGCAAACTGGCTTGGCTGGACGTGGATAAACACGCGGCGGTCTCGGCGTTGGCCCCGGTCGCGCGTTGCGATCCGCATGCGCAGACGCGCCAGTACGCCATCAAGGCTCTGAAAGCCTACGGCGCCACAGCCGGCTGCTGCCTGGCGGATTTGCGCGATATGGCTGCCAACCCCGCCGAAAAAGACTAGATCCGCCGAGATGCGGCGGCCGCCGCCAAGTTTCGCATCATCGGCGAATTCCAAATCCGCCCGGACTTTTACCCGCCTGAGCTCGATGTCTACATCGAATACAGGTGCCTGAATACGCCACAGTACAAAATGAGCATGTACAAGAAGCAGCCCCTCGGCAAGCGCCTCATCTCCGTCTACCCGACCGACTTGCCTCGCCTCAATGCGCACCTCCGCGCCAAACTGCAACTCTTCGGCTACAACATCGGCGATCTACCGCCCTAATCCCCCACCCCACCGCTGACTACGTTACGCCGCCGGCGTTGACGAGCCCCCACACTGCGCGCCCGCCGAGCACTGCCACGTTATGCCGCCGGCGTTGACGAATGCAGCGAAGTCAGCCAGCGGCTTGTCTCCCCAAGCCGTGTTTCCGCTTGCATTGGCAGGAAAAGTTTCTATCTTGCTTGAGATGCCTGTTTTGGCTCAGCGTCTTTTCCCTATGCCGATTCCGCACGACGCAAAGAGGGCCAAGCCGGCACGTATGTCAAGGCAAGCACAGCTTTCCAACTGCGAGGTATATTCGCCATGACTCATTTTCGCCCTGCCCTGTCCCCACGCGTAGTTCTTGCCGCCGTCGGCGCGCTCTGCGGCCTTGTCCTCAGCCACGCCCAGCAACTGGAAGCCACCACGTGCTATCAGCTGCGAGACAGCTGGCCGGCAACCATGCTCGCGACCCGCCGGCGCCTGCACGAAATGGCCGCACCCGAGGCGGCAGCATCCTTTACCAGCCCGGTCGTCTTGGGTAAAGACCAGGCCCTGGCGATTGAGGTTGATATCAGCGCCTATAAGCAGCTTTGGCTGATCGCCGATGACGGCGGTGACAACATCAACTGCGACCACGCCGCATGGTGCGACCCGATGCTCATTGACAGCGACGGCAAAGCCCTGCCCCTCAGTCAATGCAGACCCACGCAGGTCAAGGTCGGTTGGCAACGGCTACGCATCAATGAAGACGGCGACGGCAAGCCTCTGCAAATCGGCGACAAGAGCTTCACGACCGGCCTTTTCGCCCACGCCGAAAGCCGTCTCTTCTTTGATCTCCAGGCGCTTGAGAAGGAACAGGGGCGCGACTTCGTCAAACTCCAGGCGTGGGTAGGCATCGCGCTCTCCGGTCGCCGCATGGGCAGCTGCCGCTTCCGTGTACTGCCGGGACTGGATCGCGCCAGTCTCGCCGGCCCCCTGTGGGCCCTCATCGAACGGGATTTCAACGAAGAATGCAAGGCCTTCAGCAAAGCCGGCGGCAAGCCGCCACGCGAATGGTTGCTCGCCGAAGACAATCCCGCCATGGAAGAACAGGCGATCAATTCACTGCTCGACGGCCTCAAGCCCCATGACCAGTCCCTGCGTGCGGCCTTCGCCAAACTCAAAAATGACCGCGTGGACGATATGCCCGCCGCTCGCCTCGCCTTCTTCCAACGCTGCCTGGATGTAAGCAAGACCATCTCCCAGGCCGATGAGGTTTTCGCCCTCGCCGAGCGAAGCGTCGCCATGCTCGAAAAGCTCCGCGATGTCAGCGAACTCAGCAAAGCTATCGCGGAGCTACAACAGCGCTACACCGCAATGCGCGCACAAGCCGACAGTGATGCGTTGGCCATAGCCAAGCTCGTTGACCACTGCCGCGCCCTGCGCCGACAGCTGATCATGCTCCATCCCGCCTTGGATTTCACTGATATCATCATCACCCAGAGCCCCCCGCCTGACTACAGCCACATGTGCGATCAGTACCTCGGCCGCCGGCGGCGGCCAGGGCCAGGCCTGGTGCTGCTGCGCAACTGGAAAACCGCGCCGGAGCCGCAGTACCTCTTGAAGGACAAGTTGCCGCCGGGCGTCGCCACCCATCCGGATATCAGCTACGACGGCAAGCGCGTACTCTTTTCCTACTGCGACAGCAGCCACCCCAACCGCGAACGACATCGCTTCCTTATCTATGAATACGACCTCGAAAAGCAGCAAGTCCGGCAAGTCACCGGCACTCCCCAAGACGACATGGCCGGCGCGGAAGGTAGACGCACTGTCCTCATTGAGGACTTCGATCCCTGCTACCTGCCGGATGGCGACATGGCCTTCATTTCCACCCGTTCGCAGAATTTCGGCCGTTGCCACGGCTCGCGCTACACGCCGGCCTACTTAGTCTATCGCGGCAAGCTTGACGGCAGCGGCATCCGTCAGCTCTCTTTCGGCGAAGCGAACGAGTGGGAACCCAGCGTGCTCCACGATGGCCGACTGATTTATACCCGCTGGGACTACATCAACCGCCATGACACGATCTACCAGGGGCTATGGACCATGCGCCCCGACGGCACCGGCACCGCGCATTACTACGGCTCCTACACGCGCAATCCCTGCATGACCTCCGAGGCGCTGGCCATTCCCGGCTCGCCGTTGGTTGTCTGCACTGCCATGGCGCACCATTCCTACACGGCTGGGTCTGTTATCCTCGTTGATGTCCGCCAGGGTCAGGATGGCGACGCGCCCCTCACCCGCGTGACGCCGGAAGTGCCCTTCCCCGAAACCGAGGGCCGCGGCGCCGGCGTCTTCTCCGGCCCCTTCCCCATCACGGAAGACCTGTTCCTCGCCGCCTACACCCGAGACCCGCTGGCCTTTGAAGGCAGTGTACAGCGCGACGGCGCCTATGGCATCTACCTGATTGATAGACTGGGCGGCCGTGAGCTGATCTACCACGACCCAAGCGTGTCCTCCTTCACCCCCATACCCGTGCGTCCACGACCGAAGCCGCCTATACTGGCCTCCGTCCTACCCGAGAATCCCAGCAGCAATGAGGGTACGCTGTTCGTTCAGGACGTCCACGTCAGCACCGAGTCGTTGCCGCGCATTCACAGCCTGCGGATAAACCGTATCTACCTCCAGCCCACCCGCGGCAAGCCGGCCCTGAGCCGCGCCAACAACGAGATCATCAAGGGCATCCTCGGCACGGTAGCCGTGAACGACGACGGCGCCGCAGCCTTCCAAGCGCCAGCCGGAGTGCCATTGCAACTGCAAGCGCTGGACGAAAACGGCATGGCCGTACTCACCATGCGCTCCTTCATTTATCTCCAGGCAGGCGAGAATCTTTCCTGCGTCGGCTGCCATGAACACCGTCTGAGCGCGCCGCCGCAAGCCATCACCAGGAGCAACGCGGCCTTGCGCCCCATCCAGCCGCCGCCAGGCCCGCAGTATCCGGGCGGTTTCAGCTACGCGCGCAGCGTCCAGCCCGTCTTCGACCGCCATTGCATCAGTTGCCACGGCCTGCAACACAAGGCCGGCAATATGGACCTCACCGGCATCCCAGAACACGCCTACAACCGCTCTCACAACGCCCTGGTCGCCAAAGAGGGCCTGGTCAAGATCGCCTACCGCAACCGGGAAAGCGCCAGCAGCGTGCCTGACGACTATTTCGCCCGCGCCGGCAAGCTCGCCGCCTTCCTGCTCAAAGGACACAAAGGCGTCAAGCTGAGCCCTGATGAATTCGGTCGCGTCGTCGGCTGGCTCGACCTCAATGCCCAGTACTACGGCGATTATTCCCACAACCGCCCCGAGTTGCGCCAACCCGATCCGGACGGCGAAAAAGCCCTGCGCGCAGCCCTCGCCCGCCGCTTTGGCGACGATATCGCCAAGCAGCCCTTCCACTGTCTGGTCAATCCCGCCAATATCGCCGAAAGCCGCGCCCTGATGGCGCCATTGGCTCTTGCCGCCGGTGGCTGGGGCCAATGGCAACAAGGCGCCTTCGCCGGCAAAGACGATCCGGAATTCACTGCGCTGCAAGCGCTCGTGGAAAAATCGCTGCGGCCCCTGCCCTGGCAAGATAGCCAAGGAACCTGCAACCGCGGCAAGGACTGCCGTTGCGGCTGCTGCTGGGTCAAGGACGCCGAAAAAGAATTCCGCGAAGCCCGGCAAAAGCCGTAATGACGGTGGGCACGGCGGCGCGGCGTAATCAGAAAAAAAAACCACGCCGGCAGTTTGTGCCGCCGGCGTGGGCGCAGCATTGTCCGTTCGGCGCGTACGTTTACTTCACATCTTTCGCCATGCCGCCAACAGACGGCCACGCCTGGGGCTTGACCTGGCCGCAATGGCCATCGCCGTAGAGGAAGTTCACATAATCGCCATGCAGAAAGTCCAGGCGGATACCCCAGCCGGTTAGACTGGCATCATAGACATTGATCGTCTTCCAAATGCTGCCACCATTGGGCGTAATGCAACCATCGGACATGTAACCAAGATTAGACAACTGACGGACTTCCAAACGGCGCATGCCTTCGGTATCAATTCCTCCACTGCTGTTCGTAAAGGTCCTCAGCGTCCTCTCGTTGAACATGTAGCTGTAATTCCTGTCGGGAAAATCAGGCCGATTGGAAAACTCCCACCAGTAGCTCGCCCGCACGGCAAGGCTGGCGCCGATCGCGTAGGGACTGGTGTAGGCCTTGCTCTTGTCCAAAGCCGGGTCACCGGGACACTGGAAGCTCTTCTTGTCGCCAATATAGCCTAACATCAACTGCTGCGGCGGAATGGACAAGTTCTTTGGCGGGGCGCCCGACACGGTGGAGTGCCCTGTGTAGGGAAAGTAATCCGTGTTGTCATCGGCGTACATGCCTGCGGCAACGCCAATCTGTTTCTGGTTACTGGTGCAGGAAATCGCCCGAGCCTTGGCGCGGGCCTTGCTCAAGGCCGGCAACAGCATCGCCGCCAAGATCGCGATAATCGCAATCACCACCAAGAGTTCAATGAGAGTAAAGCCAAGGACACCGTGAAATCGCTTGCTCATGGAACACCTCCTGGATAATTGATGTGAGAACGCAGAGGAAGAATACCATAATTGCGACGACGAAAAAAGCGTAATACTTCTTAGGCAAAACGCAAATGCGCAAGTGCATACAGACCGCAAAACCGTTGTAAGCGGTCACTAATTGATAACAGTGCTTCGCTCATGATATTTCCGCTGACAAAAACGCCATAGAAGCACAGTTTGGATCCGGCCAAACAGTACGCTGAAAGCGTAGCACATACCAGCCTGGGGTTGCGCCTCCGGCGCAACCCCAGGGAAGCCCCCACCCGAAACAGCACGCTGAAGGCGTGCCACATAGCA
>JAAZKQ010000022.1 GCA_012799755.1 Lentisphaerota bacterium
AAGGCCGTTGAACTTGGCAAGCCCACCCGCGTCTTTGCCGCCCTCGGTGTTGACCTGCGCAGTTTTCAGCGCCGCCGTCCGCCACTGGCGGTGGTCATGCCTGCGGATGATTCCAAAAACATGGCCTGCTTCGCCCTGGTGTGGAAGCTGATGGCCCTTGGCGCGGATTTCGATACCGTGCCCGCCAACGAGGCCGCCGGGTACTCGGCAACGCTCGATCTTGCCACGCTTGCGCTCGACCAGCTGCCGGCGCTGCCCGTCTTTGCCCGGCCCGCTGCCGGCTATCAGGCGACCGCGCTGGTGTCAAAGGACGGCCAGGCACTGGTCTATCTGCGCAACGCCGCTGCCGTCGTCAATCCCGACCCCAAGCTCCCAACGGTCTATGTGCGGGAGGTCCGCGAGGCACAGC
Source organism: Lentisphaerota bacterium (assembly GCA_012799755.1). Classification (GTDB taxonomy): domain Bacteria; phylum Verrucomicrobiota; class Lentisphaeria; order Oligosphaerales; family Oligosphaeraceae; genus Oligosphaera. The sequence goes on from JAAZKQ010000022.1 coordinate 410, forward strand.
CGGCGCTGACTTTCGACGCTTTTCCCTACACGAGCTGGCGGGCATACGATCTTGATGAGGACAAACTCGTGACCATGACCAGGACGGCCGACGGCCTGGCGCTGCCGCCATCAACCCACGATTTCGTGCTCTATCTCAAATAAGACCATGAGATGCGTCGGGCGCGTTTAACTGCGTCCGACGCCGTAAAACAAAGGACGGACGATGCAGAACGCCTTGCTTCGCAATGGACACTTCGCACAGAAATTGACTGCCGTCCCGGGCGCTTTGCCCTTCTCCTTTCGCTACGGCGGCCAGCTGCTCCACGGCATTCCCGCGAGCTGGCAGCCACAACGGCGGCTTGAGACAGTGGACAGCTGTCGGCAACGGGTTACGCTGAGCGGCTGCGACCCGGCGAGCGGTCTGCACCTGTGCTTTGAGCTTACGGTTTATCGTGATTACCCGGTCTGCGAGTGGATTCTGTGGCTGGCGAATACCGGCAGCCAAGACACCCTGCTTATCAGCGAGCTCATGGGCGCGGATTTGACGTTGCCCATGGGCGCCGGCGCGCCTTGGCGCCTGTGGAGCGGCATTGCCGAGTCCCATGACGAGAAGAATTACTCCTTCAGCACGACCGCGTTGGCTCAGGGCGACAGCCTCAGTTTCGCCAATCGTGGCGGCCGCCCCAGCGATGGCGCTTTTCCCTATTTCCGCTTGTTGGGCGAGGACGGGGGCTACGCGCTGGCCATCGGCTGGCCCGGCCAGTGGCAATGCCATTATGCGGTCGGTGCTGAGGGCGTGCAGTGGCGTGCCGGGCAGGGCGAGCTGGCCTGCGTTCTCCGCCCCGGCGAACGCATTCGCACGCCGCGCCTGACTGTTATGAATTACACCGCCGCGGACGATCCGGTGAATTGCTGGCGCGCCTGGTACCGCGCGCACATTCTGCCGCGCGCCGCTGACGGTCTGCCTCTGCAACCACGGCTCTGTGGCTATGCCCGCCGCGTGGCCGACATTGAGCACTGTAGCGAGACCTGCGAGACCCAGCTTGCCTTCATCCGCGATGGGCGGGCCAAGGGCTTCCACTTCCACAGCTGGTGGATTGACGCCGGTTGGTACCCTTGCACCCTGCCGCCGGAAAAACGCCCGGCGACGCCGTCATGGGTAGCCGACAAGCCCACGCATTGGTTCTATACCGGCGATTGGCGGCCTGACCCCGCGCGTTTTCCCCGGGGCCTCAAGCCCATCGCCGATGAACTCGCCCGCGAGGACGCCGAGCTGCTGCTGTGGTTCGAACCCGAGCGTATCTTCGCCGGTCTGGGCACGGAGGGCATGCCCGACGACTGGTGGATCAAATTACCCGGCAATGTCAACTCACTGCTTAATCTTGGCAACCAGGACTGTCGCCAGGCCCTGACCGACAAGATCAACCGGCAAATCCGCGAGAATGGCATTCGGGTCTATCGCCAGGACTTCAATTTCGACCCGCTGCCCTACTGGCGCCAGGCTGACGCCGCCCAGGGGGCGCAACGCCAGGGCATCAGCGAAAATCTCTATATCCAAGGCTATTTGGCCTACTGGGATGCGCTCCTGGCCGCCAATCCCGGATTGTGGATTGATTCCTGCTCCTCGGGTGGTCGCCGTAATGACCTCGAAACCATGCGCCGCGCCGTGCCCCTTCATTACAGCGACTACGGCTACGAACTCTATGTGGACAAACAACGCTATCACCACGTGCTCTATCAGTGGCTGATGTATTTCAAGGACGCTCAGAAATTTTGCTGGCGGGACAATGATTGCGCCGTTGACG
>JAAZKQ010000174.1 GCA_012799755.1 Lentisphaerota bacterium
TGCTTGATGATGAACGCCATCGCCTGTCTCCTTTCTATAGATAAAAGAAATAACCATAGTATTATCTATAAAAAGAAAAAAACAAGCACAAAAAGCGAGTAGATAACAAAAAATAAGTGAATTTAGGGAGGAACCAGTCAGCGCGTTTTATCACAATGGCAAAAGGGCGTCCGGGATTTATATTAGACGCTTCTTTGTCCGTGCCGGTGACGGCGAAAGTAGCCCCCAAGCGAAGGAAGTCAATAACTCAATGAACACTCACGAAGTAGATCAGATGTGCTGTGTGAAGAAGGGATGCAATCACGGTCCCGCACCCATACCGCAGGAAGGCGGCTGGACCCAGGCGAAGGAAGTCAAGGACATTTCCGGCCTGACCCACGGCGTGGGCTGGTGCGCGCCGCAGCAGGGCACCTGCAAGTTGACGCTCAACATCAAGAAGGGCATCATCCAGGAAGCGCTGATTGAGACCCTCGGCTGCTCCGGCATGACCCACTCGGCGTCCATGGCCGCCGAGATTCTTCCCGGCAAGACCATCCTTGAGGCGATGAACACCGACCTGGTTTGCGATGCCATCAACACCGCCATGCGCGAGCTGTTCTTGCAGATCGTCTACGGTCGCAGCCAGAGCGCCTTCTCCGAGGGCGGTCTGCCCATCGGCGCCGGTCTGGAAGACCTCGGCAAGGGCCTGCGTTCGCAGGTCGGCACGACCTACGGCACCCTGGAAAAGGGCCCCCGTTACCTTGAGCTGGCCGAAGGTTACATCAATCGCCTCGGGCTTGACGCCAACGGCGAGATTATCGGCTACGAATTCATCCGCGTGGGCGTGATGATGGAATTGATCAAAAAAGGCACGCCGGCCGACGAGGCGCTGAAGAAGGCCACCGGCAGCTACGGGCGTTTCAACGAAGCGGCCAAAGTCATTGACCCCCGGCACGAATAAGACAGAAGTGAGGTGAATAACATGGCTCTCTTTGAATCATACGCCCGCCGCATCAAGCAGATCAATGCGGTACTGAAACAATACGGCATCGGCTCCATCGAAGAAGCCGATAAGCTGGCCAAGAGCGTGGGTATTGATCCCTACGCCATCGTCAAGGAAGTGCAGCCCATCGCCTTTGAGAATGCCTGCTGGGCCTACACGGTCGGCGCGGCCATCGCCATCAAGAAAGGTTGCTGCAAAGCCGCCGAGGCCGCCGAGGCCATTGGCGAGGGCTTGCAGTCCTTCTGTATTCCCGGTTCGGTTGCTGACGACCGCAAGGTCGGCATCGGCCACGGCAAGCTCGCGGCCATGTTGCTGCGTGATGAGACCAAGTGCTTCTGCTTCCTGGCCGGTCACGAGTCTTTCGCAGCTGCAGAAGGCGCTATTGGCATTGCCAAGTCCGCGAACAAGGTCCGCAAGGCGCCCCTGCGCGTCATCCTGAACGGCTTGGGCAAAGACGCCGCCTATATCATCAGCCGCATCAATGGTTTCACCTATGTGCAGACCCAGTTTGACTACGCCACCGGCAAGATCAAGGTTCTGCGCGAAGTGCCCTTCTCCAAAGGCCCCAAGGCCGAAGTGCGCTGCTACGGCGTTGATGACGTCCGCGAAGGCGTTGCGGTGATGTGGCTGGAAGGTGTTGACGTGTCCATCACGGGCAACTCCACCAATCCCACCCGCTTCCAGCATCCCACCGCCGGCACCTACAAGAAGGAATGCGTGGAACGCGGCAAGAGCTACTTCTCCGTCGCCTCCGGCGGCGGCACCGGTCGGACGCTGCATCCCGACAACATGGCCGCCGGCCCGGCCTCCTACGGCATGACCGACACCATGGGCCGTATGCACTCCGACGCCCAGTTCGCCGGCTCCTCGTCCGTGCCCGCGCACGTTGAAATGATGGGCCTCATCGGCATGGGCAACAACCCGATGGTCGGTGCGACCGTCGCCGTCGCCGTTGCCATTGAAGAGGCCATGAAGGGCGGCAAGAAGTCCGCTTGCGCGCCCTGCAGCGCTAGCGCCAAGAAGGCCCCGACCGCCAAGAAGACGTCGGCTGCCAAGAAGGCACCAGCCGCCAAGAAAGCGCCGGCGAAGAAGAGCACTGCCAAGAAGTGACCTGAAGGCAGCGCCTTAGTGCCGAAAACAAAAACCGGCCGCCTGTTCATGACGAGCAGGCGGCCGGTTTTATTTTTTTGTGCTTTGCTGCGGCCAGGTCCGCTGGCGCACGCAGGCGGACCCGCCTGATCAGACCGATCAAACAGACGGATCAGACCGATCCGTCCGATCCGCCTGATCCGCTCAAAGCGGCAGCCGATCTGTTTACAGCCCCATGACTTCGCGCATGTTGTAATAGCTGCGTTCGAGGCTGGCAAAGGCGTCCAGGTCGCCGGCGTCACGCTCAACGATGTACCACTGCACGCCGGCGTATTTGCAAGCCTGGATAATGCGCGGCCAGTTGAGATTGCCGTCGCCGATTTCCATCATCTTGTATTCGCGCTGGGCGGTGACGGTGAGGTCCTTGAAGTGCACGCAGGGAATGCGGTGGGCGACGCGTTCGATGTAGCCGGCGGGGTCTGCGGCGCCGCGGGCGACCCAGTGGGTGTCAATTTCAATCCAGACGCTGGGATCAAGGGCCTGGATGAGGTAGTCCATCGGGCGAATATCGTCGGCCATGGCGAATTCATGGCTGTGGTTGTGATAGCCAATCCGGATGCCCGAGCCGGCGAACTTCTTGGCGATGGCGTTGTAGCGCACTACGAAGTCTTCCCAGATCTTGCGGCCCCAGTTTTCCTTGGGGAAGAAACCGCCAATGGCGGTGTACTTGCAGTTCCATAGCTGGTGCTCGGCGATGACGCGCTCAGTCTCTTTCTCCATGGCGTCAAGGCTGATGTGGGTCGCACAGCATTCCAAGCCTTCGCCGTCGAGAATCTTCTTCATTTCCTGCGGGTCAATGGCGCCCATGCCGGAGAGCTGAATGCCATCATAACCCATTTTTTTCACTTTGGCGCAGGATGCGGCGATGTCTGCCGGCGTCTTGCAGAACTCTCTCACGGTGTACATCTGAGCAGCGATACGCTCCATGGTCGGATCTCCCTTTACGGTGATGATGTGCCGTGGCCGCTTGCTTGGAATGGTCACGGGGTGTTGGCTCTCTGGATGGTCAACAAACCGTCGTCTAGCATAACCACCCGAGGCATTTTTGCAATGCGGACACCAGCCAATTTGCCGTGCGCCGTTGAGCAGTCACCGATTGATAACAGACATTTTTTATCCGCAGATTCCGCAGATTTGCGCAGATTTTTTGAGAGTAGGCTGCTTGGTGCAGGAAGGCCGCCGGTGTGTTTGCGCTTTCCTGTCGCCTCTTTGGCTTTCAGCGCTGAAGGCGCAAAACATACCA
>JAAZKQ010000023.1 GCA_012799755.1 Lentisphaerota bacterium
CGGCGCCTGCCGCAACGCCGCAGAAGAGATAGGCGGTGTCCTTCGCGGCAAAGACTTTGTATTCCATATTGCCGCTGGTTTTGATTGATTCCGTCCACTCGGGCAACGGCTCCCCGGCGACGATGGCGGGAGCGATGGCGCTGAAGCGTTTGACCGTGTCCAGCACACGGGGCCGCAGCTCGGCGCACTCCGGATTGGTCTTGGGGTCAACGAGGTTGCGGTAGGTAAAGTAGAATACTCCGCGCGCCCCCCAGATGATTGGCATCACGAAGTTGTACTGATTGTAGTCGAGGGAACTGGCCGTCGAATTTCTGAAATCAACCTGTCCGTAAACATGGATAATGCCTTTGTCCGGGCCGAGTTTGAGCTTGATCTGCTTGACCAGCGCTTCGCTGGAAACGCCGATCATGATGCTGTCCATGCTGTTGGCCAGTTCGGGTTCCGGGTGTTCGTAGGCCCACCATTGGCGTCCTCCGGGGTCGCCCTGTTTAATGAGGTCGTAGGACTTTTTAATCAGCGGGAAAGGCGTGTTGCGGATCAGTCGCATTTCGTCAACATACCAGGCGAGAACGGCGGGATGGTCTTTGTAAAGGTCCTGCCATACGGGCAGCAGAAGGGTCTTCGCTGAATCCTCCGCCATCTGGTGAGGGACGGACATCATCACGTAAACACCCAGCTCTTTCGCGTCGTCAAGCAGTTTGCGGTTGTTTGCGAGATACTTCGCGTTGAATTTTTCGGGATTGAATTCGCGGCATGTGGTGGGGTTGCCGGTGCCGTAGCAGTGAATGACGTTGAAACCTGTCGCCACCAGTTCGCGGATGTCGAAGTTCCAACCGACCCCGGCGTAGATGCCGATGGGGAAGAAGGGCTTGCCGTCCGGCGTCTGCAAAATGATTGCCTGCCCGAAATCAAGGCCCTCAGGCAGTTCGCCGACCCGTTCGATGGTGACGATTGCGCTCCGCAACAGCGCATTGTCGGCGCGATCAAACATTTTGCTGATCAGTGTGGATTTTCCTGCCGGAATCTGTTCCATCGGAACCGAGATGCGGCAGCCTGCCACCCGGCAGGGAATCCGGGTTTTCGTCCCGGTCCACAGTTCCGCTTCGAAGCGGAAATGTGGGAGTTCGCTTTCGGGAATGTCGTTGATGAGAAATTCGGCGCTTTTCGCCTGCGTTCCCGGCATAATGAAGATGTCGTCGGTGGTGACTGAGTGAACCTTGAGCTCCGGAATCAGCCTCCCGAGCGCCTCCGGCTTCAGGTCGGTCGGCTTGAGCGACACGTCGCGATACCAGAGTTTCGGTATTGAGCGGTTCTGGAGCATCACGATTACCCGCCCCTTCTCGGGAACTGTCGGCGGTAAGAAAAAAAGCCCGCGGACCTTCGTCCATTGCTCGCAGGGACGGGCTAGCCACGCCCGCAGGAAGACACCGGTTCCCAGCAGCGCGGCGTCGGCATGAAGCGAACTATCGAGCTCAGAACGGTATTCATAACTGAATTCATACACCTTGCCCGGCTCCAGTTGCACGGTCTGCTTGATTCGGGCCTGGTCCATGTGTTCAGGGCTGGTGAAATAAAGCAGTACGCCGCCGTCGTCGGCTTTGACCTCGGCCTGTCCCTTGCCGAGGCGCAAAACCAGTTTCTCCCAGCCGGTCGGAATGTCCTTGCCGTCGGGAGTTTCGAGCTTGCCGTTGACCAGCACGTTTTCGCCGGTCCAGTAGGCCGGAGCGGCGGCGCACAACGCGCCGGCCTGACAAAAGACGGCGACTAGAGCAAAGGGTATGAGCCGGGGAAAGGGCATGACGCTCTCCTAAATTGAAGTTGACGGAATCGGTTTTCGGACGGAAGCAGGCAAGGCGGCGCCTTCTCCCGATCCTTCGCCAAAGTCGGCAAGAACAGCGCCGCCATCAAAAGCCGTAGCTCAATAAATTGTCACGGATCCCCCGCCCGTCCAGGCGCTGATTCCAAAAATACGACTATTGGTTTGCAAAGCCTGTCCCTTCACGGCGCCGACGTGGCCATCCAGATAGCCGATATTCAGCATCTGGTTATGTCGTGCGCAGCAGCGTTCCGGCTTTTCGGCCCGGATCCACTCTTGAATCGTATCGCCAATGACGCCACATTCTGAAGGTGAGGTCGAATAGCTCGCCGCCCCGGGACCGCTCCGCGGGCTATGCCGTGTAAGATCGTACTCATTGCGTAGTCTTGGCTGAAGGCGTTCTTCTTGGAGGCATTGCGGGAACTCGGGCACATAAAAGTCTTTTTATCACCGACGTAAGGCGCCAGCGCCGGTTGATAACGGCCCCAGGTATACACCTCATAGGTATCCGTGTCGTAATACTTATCGGCATTCCAGAAATTGTTTTGGTCGGGGAAGGTGTCCGCATTGTCATCCAGGTACATGGTCCAGCCCAGCATCACCTGTTTCACGTTGGAGGTGCAGGAGGCAGCCCGCGCCTTGTCTCGCGCCTTGCTCAAGGCCGGCAAAAGCATGGCGGCAAGGATGGCAATGATGGCAATCACTACCAGCAGCTCAATTAGGGTAAAAACCTGCCTGCGGATGGCAAGAGGGCTTCCAGACCGGCGGGGGACAAGGCAATGTAGAAACCGTTTCATCATGATCTTTCCTTTCCGACTATAAACACGTTTGTAATGGCGCCCTATCACTGTCGGTGACGGCGATGACAATGATTTTAAGCAGGGGGGCGGACTGCCGAAAGACGCCTGGACCCGGAGAACTGAACAAATGTACGAAATTTCCCTATGTGTTGATGTTGATGCAGCTAATGCTGTTGTTTTTTAATAAAAGCCCAATTTGAATTGTGTTTTCATGGCTTCTTCGAAGAGTGCGGCTTCTTCCTCATAGACCGCGTCAGGCACGGCGCCCTGCCAGGTGGAGCAGGAGGGCAGCAGCTGATCGCCGGCGACGGCCGGGTCGGTGCAGGCGATGTCGTTGCGGTAGCGTTCGCGGACAGCAGGATCACGAAAATCCGGAACTTCCATGACGTTGCCGCCATTCAGAATTGAACGGTATGCCTGCAAGCCAGGAATGGCCATGTCCAGTGCCGAATACACGTCAATCCCCATGGCCTGCGCTTCGCGGTCTCCTGCTATCGCCTTCAGGAAGAAATCAAGCATGTAAGCGATATCAGGGGAACGCGACGCCGTGTAGCGTTCCGACCAGTAGGGACTGCGCGGCTGAATCTCCGAACAGGCAAATTTTCCTGAGCCGGCAGGTTCTTCCCGCATCAGCTGCAGTTTATCGCAAGAAGAATACAGCAGAGAGCCTTTTTCGCAGATCAGCCGGCAGGCCGAGCGGTATGGATGCTTGTAGTTGCCCATAATAATTCTGGCAATCGCACCACCTGAAAGCTGCATGTTGAAACAGGATGCCGACCCG
>JAAZKQ010000175.1 GCA_012799755.1 Lentisphaerota bacterium
ACAGCGATATTGCGAGCATGCTTGCACGCCGTTTGCGGGGTCATGTGCCGCTGCGGGCTGCAAGCCCACAGCACGGTTGCGCCTGCGTGTGCTTGGGTTTTTCGTTTGCGGGGTCATGTCACGCTGCGGGCTGCAAGCCCGCAGTACAGCTGGAAAACAAGCGCTATCTTGGTAAAAGTGGACAAGACAGATAGCCGTGGACAACATGTGCCATCGTCCATACCGTCCATAATGTCCATATTGTCCATCGTTTTGCAGGTCGTAGGCAGTCACGGATATTTGGCGCTGCAACTTGCAGGAACACAGTTATCAATGGCTGGCTGCTTACGGGGTGTCCAGGTAATCGGCTAGCCATGGCCAAGGTGCACTGGGAGGACACGGCATGTGGGGCCGTCGGGAAGCTTGCAAATGTCAACAACAATAAAAACAATTCCATCTGTTATGCAGTATTCCTTTTATTTCTTTTCGCTCAACCATTCACCGAGCTGCCGACGGATTTGGCGGACGCGTGAAGGATCACGGGTGAAATCCGTCATCGTCGTTGCTATCTGGCTGCATAACTCGCGCCCATATTCACCGGACAAACTCAAGTAATCGTAGTCCTCGCTCCCGTCACGTATGTTCGCCAGACGTATTGACGGGACAGGACCTGTTACCCCGGGATATAAAAACTGACCGTCACCAACCATGCCGCGAACGGATGACGACTCAAAGCCAGGCTGGAAGCACACCGACTCATCAAAACGATACGGGCCGCGCCATAAATTCACGTGCCAAAACAAAAAGCCGTCAACACGATGCTGATAACTCAACCAAGCGATCAGACGTCCCTCAATGAAAGGATACTCGATACTCGAGAAATTCGCGTGCGGATGCCGAGGCCCACAACAGGTGTACCACCACACCTGATGCCCCTTGGCACGCAACTTGGCCGACAACTCATCGTCGTAAACCGACGTCAGCGGGCAATACCAGTCATTGGCATAGCAATCCGCCCTGTCGGGATCAGCCTTTAGTTGCTTGTACATCATTGAGGTTGTAAAGAATGCCACGTCGGGATAGCGTTCCTTGACCAGCTTATGGACTTTTGCCATGATGGGATTGTAGCTTTCGCCGCGTTCGTCAAAGCCATAGACGTACGCATACTTGGTCAGGTCGTGCTTTCGCAATTCCGCCACGTACGGGTCCAGGCGGGACTTGAACTCCTCGAACAGTTCGGGCGTGTAGGCTTCCTGCGGGGCATAACAAACCCACAGGCGTTTTCCCTTTGGCTTCGGAACCATATTCAAGATGTTGAAGCGGTTCATTCCACGCTCGCGGGCATACAGCAGGTCCTCAATCCGCGGCGGCTCCGTACGAGAAATGTCATCGGGATTCAAGCGATGGTCAAGCATAATATCCCATGCTTGGCGCCGGCGGGCGTTCAAGTCGCCTTCGGGATAGGCATCAAAGAGCCAGCCATCCATAATGCAAAATGCCGTCGGATAGCTGAACGTGGTCGGCAAGGCGAAATCAAAGACACGGACCGTCAGGGGGACATTGGTTTTCTCGCCATCCACGACCACCTCGACGTTGCCGGAGTACTGCCCCGCCCGGCAATCGCGTTTCGCTTGGATGGTGACCCAGACGCCTTGCGTCGCATTCCCGTGAACCACGAACTCTCGGGCAGGCAACAAGGGGTCCGGCAACCAAAACTCGCCGTCGCCATACCCGTCAGGATGACGAGAATAGGGACGCCGCCGCGGAATGTATCCTACTCGCTCCCACTTCAGATCGCCGGAAAACGCCGTGCCTTCACGATCCTTCAACTCAGGCAAGATCACCTTCACCGACTTGAGCGCCTGAGGGCCGGCGCTGACCAAAAGCTGAAAACTCTCGTACTCGGCCTTCGCCAATTCAACAAAGGCCGACTGCGGAGCGTCCTCTTTTGGATATGTCGCCGGACTCACATTTGTCATCGAATCGGCAGTCCAAATCCGATAGCCGGATTTGATTGGATTCTCAGGCAAAGGCGTCTTGAGCGATACTGTCAACTCGTAGGTTCTGCGCTTCCCTGCCGCCTCGGCGTTCAAGTCAAGTTTTGCAGGCTTCGCTGCCATCGGCGCCTGCCAGCGAATGCGATCACCCTTCCCGGATGTCTGAGCCAGTTCCTTTCCGGCGGCATCCTTGAAACTCGCGACATACTCAACATCCTTGCGGAAGAATCTGCCGTCAAAGAACACCCCGTTCTCGGACATCGGCGCCAAGGTCTGAAACGAATACTCGCCCAATTGGGCATCCGGCACGTCGCGGTACAACTCAAAATCGTCAAACCATGCTTTGCCGTGGACATCGTGGCGGAACAGGACGAAAAACTGAATTTTCGCAATCGGCTTTTGGGGCCAATAGCATCTGAAGGTCTTCTCCCAATCATGCGTTCCGCTGTTCCAAGCCGAGGTGATCGCCCATGTGTTCGATCCGTCCTCATGAAAAATATCCAGATACACATTGTAGTCGTAGTCGCTGAGTACATTCTCCGCCTTGCTCCAACCGCCAAACAGTACTGGTGACTTGTCCGGCTTCGCGAACTCAATTTCCTGCATCACACCGAACGGCTCTTCGCCAGGCTTGCGCTCAGCAACCAACGATGATTCGCCGCCGTGCTTCACATCCCGATCAAAGGTAAATGCTTTGCGGGAATGCAATCTCCAACCGGGAACTTGGCCAGTTGCATCAACCTCAACACCAGGATTGACAAGCAAATTCTCCTGGCCATAACAGGTGAGTGCCAAGGCCCCGATGATCAACATCACCCAATACGACATGCGCCGAAATCTCATGACCACTCCTGTTTTTCTTGCTGGTTCAGTTAAAAACAATGCCCTTGTAGTATTTTTAACCTGCTTGTCCTTAGTTGTTTAAGACTATTTCTTTATCCTGTCATTTAGCTGAAAAACATCTTTGCCCTTTGGCTTGAAGAAGGAGCAGCGTAGAGACCTTGTTTCTACTGCGGCAAAAAGCAAAGCTGTTCCACGCGACCACATCATTGCCGCGACTTGCCCGTTGGATTGGCCGCCGACTCATTTAGAACCTGGACTCCCGAGAATGTAACAAGCTAATTTGAGTTTTCTTTGTCACCAGACATTTTTATGCTTAAACATGGGAAACGGGTAACCGGTCACCTATTGATAATCGGTCGTTTCCTGTTGCCTTGCAATGGAACCCATCATTCGTGTCTGCTATGTGGCACGCCTTCAGCGTGCTGTTTCGGGTGGGGGCTTCCCTGGGGTAGCGCCTGCTGCGCAACCCCAGGCTGGTATGTGGTACGCCTTCAGCGTGCCTTGCCGGCACGGACATCAATGGTTCTTATATGAGCTGAACGTTCGTCAATATCTATGTGGGCTCTTATGTGAAGGCATTGAGGTTATAGGACTGTGAAGCGGCAGACTAGCTGCGGGTCGTCTGCATGCCGGTCTTAGACAAGGCAAAACTGACAAAGTGCGCCAATTTGTTCGGTGGATTGCCATTAAGTTCAGCGCGTATGCGATTGGCGGCGTCTTCGGACTTCGCCATCAACAGTAGATAGCCGCCGCCGCCGGCGCCGAGGAGTTTCGCTCCAGCGAGGTAGTCGCTGATGCGGTCCAGGATGGCCATGATCGCCGGCGGGTAAGTGGCGTCGTCAAGAATGCCGTTGAGCACGCCGGCGCGATTGATGGTTTTGCCGAGGCCCTGCCAGTCGCCGAGCTGCACGGCCTGTGCGCCCTGTTTGGCCAAATCGCCAATTTCCCGCAGGATGCCCAGCTGTTCGTGGTCATTCAGGAACATCCGGCGAGCGACCGTGTGCAGGATGCCTTTGGCTACTCGGGTGATGCCCGTGTAGTAGAGCATCATGTCGCGGTTGGCGTGCTCGCTAATCAGCCGTTCCGGCAGCCAGTTGATGGCCAGGCGCTGATCTAGACCCGGGCGGCTTTCCACCAGCTTGATGGACGGCAGCACGCCACCGACTTGATCCTGCCAGCCGCCGCCCGTGGTCAGCAATTGTTCCAGTACGAGCGTGCGGAAAAGCAGTTCCTGATGTTGCCAGCCGAGACCGCAGGCGTCATTGAGCGCCCCAAGAATGGTCGCCGCCAAGATGCTGCTCGTGCCCAGACCCGAGCCTTTCGGCACCGCTGACAGCATGGTCAATTCCAAGCCGCCGCCCCAGGCTTGCAGTTGCTCACGCAGGGTCTGTGCGGGCGAAACGTTGAATTCCGGCAAAAATCCGCAGAGCGCCAGTGCGGCCTTGGGGATGGCAAAGGCGCCGCCGACCTGCGTGAACTGCCGCAATTCAGCGTAATCATGCAGACGGCACTCGCCGCCCAAATCAATGGAACGCAGAACAATCTCCGGCGTTTCCGAACGGCGGATGAAACACTGTAGAGGCGGCTGGCCATTGAGCTCGACCGCGAGATTGAGGACGCGGCCGCCGTGGAAAAGGCATTGCGGCGGCGTATCCGTCCAGCCGCCGGCGAGGTCCAGCCGTACGGGACTGCGCGTCCACAGTATTTGCTCGTCATTGAGGGTATTGCGAGGATTGACCGGCGTGGCGCAGGCCTGGGCGATCAGCGCGTCACGCAGAGTGCTCATGGCCCGTGCCCGTTCGCGGTCGGCGTCGTCATGGCGACCTTGGCGGAAAAGCATCTCTGCGCGAAACATCGCCTCGCGCGCCGGCCACAGGAGATTCTGAGCGCCGGCGCCGTCGTCGGTGTCCGCCGGCGGCGCCGCGACGCCCAAGCCGGCTGCCAGCTTCGCCGTGCGCTGAAGATCAAGCTGATAGAAAAAACTGCGCTTGCGAGCAGCCAGCAAGGGCGTAAAATTCGCCTTGAGGAAAAATCGTCGCTGGACCTTGAGGCGCTTGAGATTGGCCTGCGCGGCCAGGTCACTGGCGGAAAGCCGCTGACAACGCTGGTAGAACGCGGCAAAGTCGTCGCCAATGCTTGCGTCGCCACCGCGTGGGCAGGCTTCGCCGCCGCTCTCGGCGGCAGCTAGTTCTGCCGGGGTGTTCAGTGCCGGGGCTTGGCTGCTGAGGGCGGTATTGGCCGTGCCAGTCCGACCACAGAGCCATTGCAGAAAGCGGCCAGTCTCCGCCGTGATGGCGTCAACTACGGGAAAGAGCGCGGCTTGCTGGATATCCTGCGCCGGATCAAGGCCGCAGTCCGTCATGCTCAGTTGTCGTTCCTGGAACCAGCGCTCGGCGCTTTGGCCGAGCCAATGCGTGTCGGGCTTGCCGAGGGCGCCGCGGAATGCGTCGTCCATGCCGTAAACGCGCAGGCAATACTGGTGTTCAGCGACTGGCACGATGTCGAGACAAGTGCCGGCCGGCAGGGCCAGCTGCCAGTCATTGGCCGGCACGCCGGTGATGACATGATCGCCGGCCAGCTGCCAGCCGGCCGGGATGTGGCTGTTCTCAATCCATATCGCCTGATTATCGCCGTGCAAGGTCGCGCCAATGACCGCATTCTGCGTGATGATGCCCGGGTGTCGCGGGAAATAGCCCATGCTCTGGTTCTGCTCTATGCGGCTGTTCTGGATGGCGACAGTGGTCTGCACCAGCTCGCGGGAGGTGCCGAAATGGTTGAAGGCGCCGGGTGGCAGCGGCAGCACTATGCAACGGAAATCGGCCAATGCCGGGTCAGGCCGCGTGGGCGTCGTGCCCATGGCCTCGCCCCAGCTGCCGTAGAGCGAGTACGTGCGCGGTCCGTCGGGAAAGCCGCCCTGCGCCTCGTCCCAACCGCATTTGCGCATCAGCGTCATGACCGCGCGGCGGCTGAAGAACCATAGCCCCGTGTCCAGCAGGAAATTATGCTTCTCAGCCAGCTCGCGGACTCGGTCTTGAGAAGGCTTCTGGAGGACGAAGGCGAGCTGGCTCTGTTCCTCACGCCGACAGAAGAAGACGCCATGGCGACTGGCCTGCTCGGGCGTACTCCAGACGCCGAGGCAAGCCACATCACAGGGCGGCAACGCCGGAATAGCTCCGCGCAACAGTACATCGCCGCTGGCTACGGCCAAGACGATGTCTTCCGGGGCGTCCCGGAGGGCGTCGCGCATAAAGGGCAGTTGCAACTCCAGCAGAGTCTGCTCCAGATGCTGGCCGTGGCTCCAGCGCCAGACCGGCATGGGCACCAGGGCCTTGCCGCTGGCCGCGTAAGCAGGCGTGCGCCGACTTTCGCCGCCCGCGTGAATCAGCAACTTCCGGGATTGCAACAGCCAGTCGTCGAAACTCAGGTCGGCACTATCCTGCCGCTGGCGCTGCCAAGCCTGATGCAGCAGCCAGGCCGTGCCACCGCCGGAATCCAGATGAGACCCTACGGGGTCACTGCAAGCATACCATGCCGGAAATGGTCGCTGCTCACGCTCGGCAAAATCATTGGCACTGCAGGGCGGCAGAGATAAAAGAGTCTGAAACAGGTCGCTCATGGCAGTCTCCAAAATGCAACAACGAGGGATAAACAAGCCGTCCCGGCAAAATCATTGACGCTGGGGAAAAAACAAGCGGGAGCGCAAGCCATGCCTGCGCTCCCGCTTACTATAACTTGGATTCCGTCTTGTCGTCAGGCAACGCGATGAACAACGATTTCGGGGTCGAGCTGCTCGCGCAGGATGCGCTCAATGCCGTTCTTCAGAGTTATCTGCGCGTGTGGGCAGCTGCCGCAGGCGCCTTTGAGCTTCAGAAAGACATTCTTGCCTTCGATCTTCACCAACTCAAGGTCGCCGCCGTCATTCTGCAGATGAACGCGCAACTCTTCCAACAGGGCTTTGATTTTGTCGTCCATGATTTATCTCCTGGTTTATGTGGATAGGGGAGGCACTTCTTGTACTTTGCTTCTGATTTGGCAATGATTTGCCATAAGGTTAGTTGCTCTGAGCGCCAAAACTGACCAATTGTTGCCGCACTCGGGACAGTTTCTCCTCAAACTCGACAATGCGGGCGCGCTCCTTGTCTACAACTTCCTGTGGTGCGCGCGCCACGAAGTTCGCGTTGTCGAGCTTTTTGCGGACGCTGGCGAGGTAAGTGACCAGCTCGGCCTCTTGCTTGCGCAGGCGCTCGCATTCGGCGGCCAGATCAACCACGCCGGCCAGTGGGATGTAGGCCGTACCCATGCCGCTGACGGCGACGCCGCAGGGGCCGTCAACCTGGTACTCGGACAGAATCTGTACGGACGAGGCGACCAGCAGTGATTGCAGGGTTTCTTCGTCGCGCCGCAGATAGGCGAGATCCTCAGCGCTGGCCGGCACGATGATGACGTCGAGTGGCCGGGTACTGGGGATGAGGTAATTGGCGCGCACGGCGCGCACGGCGCGGATGAGTTCGAATTTGGCGTCGCTGCGGCGCATGGCATCCTCATCGGCGCCGAGCTCGGCCAGTTCGGCGGGGCTCAGGGGCTCGGGCCACTCTGCGAGCATGATGGAGCTGTCGTCGCCGATGAAACCCATCTGGTGATATAACTCGTCGGTTACGAAGGGCATCACGGGATGCAGCAGCCGCAGGAAAGTCCCCAGACAGTAGTCAAAGACGCGCAGGACCGTCGCCTGCCGCGCCGCGTCCTGGCCGTTGAAGACCGGCTTGCAAGACTCTAGGTACCAGTCACAGAATTCACTCCAGATGAACTCGTAGAGCGTCTTGCAGACGTCATTGAAGCGGAAGCCGGCCAAGCCATCCGTAATGGACTGCACGGCATTGTTGAGACGGGCGATGATCCACTGGTCGTCCGGCCGCAGATCGGCGGCGCACAGGCCCTTGAGGTTCTGCCAGTTGGCGCTGCACGGGCCTTGGCGCAGGCGGAAACGCACCACGTTCCAGATCTTGTTGGCGAAATTGCGACCGATCTCGCACTTGTCATTGCTGTAGCGGATGTCCTGTCCCACCGGCGCGATGTAGATGATGCTGAAGCGCAATGCGTCTGCGCCATATTGCGCAATCACTTCCAGCGGGTCCGGCGAGTTGTTGAGGCTCTTGGACAACTTCCGGCCCTTCTCATCACGGATGATTGAGGTGAAATAGACGTCAGCGAAGGGGGTGTCGCCCATGAATTCAAGGGAGGCCATGATCATGCGGGCAACCCAGAAGAAAATGATATCCGGGCCGGTCACCAGGCTCTGGGTTGGGAAGAAGCGCTCAAGTTCCTTGCTGCCGCGCGGCCAGTCGAGGGTGGAGAAGGGCCAGAGCCAGGAGCTGAACCAGGTGTCAAGCACATCCGGGTCCTGTGTCAGGGCCTTGCCGCCGCAGTCGGGGCAGGCGTCAGGCAGCGCTCGGGCGACCACGAGCTTGCCGCATTTATCGCAGGTATAAGCGGGGATGCGGTGGCCCCACCAGAGCTGACGGCTGATGCACCAGTCCTTGATGTTCTCCATCCAGTGCCGGTAGGTCTTTACCCAGCGGTCGGGATGGAAGCGGATGCGCCCGTCGTTGACCGCAGCCAGTGCGGGCTCAGCCAGCGGCTGCATGCGTACGAACCACTGCTCGGAGAGCCGTGGTTCCACCGGCACATCGCCGCGTTCGGAATAGCCGACTTGGTGCGTGTAGTCGTCAATGCGCTCCAGGCAGCCAAGCTCTTCCATATGGGCAACCACGGCCTTGCGGCAGGCGTAGCGGTCCATGCCGCTGAACTCGGCGCCGGCAAGGTCGTTCATGCTGCCGTCGTCATTCATGATGTTGACGAAGGCCAGATTGTGGCGTTGCCCCATCTCGTAGTCGTTCGGGTCGTGCGCCGGCGTCACTTTTACCGCGCCCGTGCCGAAGGTCGGGTCCACAAAGTCGTCCGCAATCACCGGCATTTCCCGACCGACGATGGGCAGCAGCAGGGTCTTGCCGATCTTGTCGCTGTAGCGCGGATCCTTGGGGTTCACGGCCACGGCCGTGTCGCCCATCATGGTCTCGGGCCGGGTCGTTGCCACAACGACATAGCCGGAACCGTCCGCATAGGGATAGCGGAAATGCCAGAGATGCCCGCGTTCTTCCTTGTAAATCACCTCTTCGTCCGACAGCGCGGTGCGTGATTTCGGACACCAGTTGATGATACGGTTGCCTTTGTAGATGAGCCCTTTTTCGTAGAGGCGGATGAAGACCTCCTGCACGGCCTCAGACAGTCCCTCATCCATGGTAAAACGCTCGCGTTGCCAGTCACAAGCGCAGCCGATGCTGCGCAGTTGTTGAATGATGGTACCGCCGTATTTTTCTTTCCACGCCCAGACGTGCTCAAGGAATTTTTCCCGTCCGAGGTCATAGCGGGTGAGATTCTGCTCTTTTTTCAGCATGGCTTCGACCCGGGTCTGGGTGGCGATGCCGGCGTGATCGGTGCCCGGTATCCAGCAGACCTCGCGGCCGCGCAGCTTCTCAAAGCGGATGAGAATGTCTTGCAGGGTGTTGTTCAGGACGTGTCCCAGCGTCAGAATGCCGGTGACATTCGGCGGCGGAATAACGATGGTGTAGGGCTGCTTCGGCGATGCCGGATCAGCATGAAAATAACCACGCTCTTCCCAGAGCGAGTACCATTTTTTTTCCACTTCCGCGGGATCATAGGCCTTGGCTAATGCCTGCTCGTCACTCATCGTGCTCTCCTGAAACATGCTCTCCTGGCTGCGCTGCTCATCAATGATGGCATTAAGGCGAAAAAACATCAAATGTAATGCCGGAAAAACACGAAAGCCAATTGCGCACCGGTTGTCGCTTCGCGGCGATGAAATGCAGCAGGCGCGGCACGGGCTTTGGATCAGGCGGATCGAGCTGGCTATTCGGGTGGATCAGGCGGATCAGTTGGATCATCAGACGGATCGGGCGAATCAGTTGGATCATCAGACGGATCGGACGGATCGGACGGATCAGGCGGATCTGGCTGGTTGATCGGTCAGATCGGTCTGATCGGTCTGATCGGTCTGATCTTGCTGGTTGATCGGTCAGATCGGTCAGATCGGTCTGATCGGTCTGATCTTGCTGGTTGATCGGTCAGATCGGTCAGATCGGTCTGATCTTGCTGCTTGATCGGTCAGATCGGTCAGATCGGTCAGATCGGTCTGAGCAATGGCTTGATCACCTTATGTTTGCTCCGCATGTCGCGGAACCTCACTTGCCGATGCAGAAGCGCGCGAAGATCGTATCGAGCACATCGGGATCAACGCTGCGACCGAGAATCTTCCCGAGTTCAAAGATGGCGCTGCGCAGTGCCGGCGCGGCCAGTTCCCAGAGCTCGTCGCCAACGGCTTGCCGTGCGTCATCCAAGGCGGCGACGGCGTGTTCCAGATGCACGCCATGACGGGCGGCGACGGCGAGGGCATTGTCCGCCGGGCCCTGTGGCTGTTGCCACACCGCGCGTTCGATGGCGTCGTACAGTTCCGGCAGGCCCGTGCCGTGGAGTGCGCTGACCCGCACTGCTTCCGGCGGCGCTCCGGCGCCTTCCGGCTCGATTGCAGGCGTCTTGTCGCATTTGTTGGCGACGACAATGAGCTTGCCGACGATGGGCCATTCCGGCCAGCGTTGTGTCGCGTAGGGCTGACTGATGTCATAGACCCACAAAATAAGATCGGCACTGAGCGCGTCGTTTTCGGCGCGCGCCATGCCGGCGCGCTCAATGCTATCGCCGCCGGCACGGATGCCGGCGGTGTCCACCAAACGGATCGGAATGCCGCGGATCGTGGAGGGGACTTCAATGGTATCACGCGTCGTCCCGGGTATCTCTGCGACAATGGCGCGGTCGCGGCCAAGGATCACATTGAGCAGGCTTGACTTGCCCACATTCGGCGGGCCGGCAATGACCAGACTGATGCCGCCGCGCAAGACCTCGCCGTCATGACCTGACGCGGCCAGCGCGCGCAGCTCGTCCCGCGTCGTCGTCAGCGCGGCCAGCAGCGCCGGTCGGCTCTGCCAGTCGAGCTCCTCCTCAGGAAAATCCAATCGCGATTCGATTTCGGCGAGGAGCTCCGTCAGGCGTTCGTAGCTATTGTTGATGCGGCGCCCGAGGGCGCCTGCCAGCTGTCGGCCGGCGAGGCGCAGTGCGCTTTCACTGCCGGCGCTGATGATGTCCGCCACGGCCTCGGCCTGGGTCAGGTCCAGCCGGCCGTTAATGAAGGCGCGGCGAGTGAATTCACCCGGGTCGGCATGCCTCGCGCCTTGCCGGAGCAGCTCTTCGAGTGCCAGGCGCGTGCAGAGCGCACCGCCATGACAATGCAGTTCAACGACATCTTCGCCTGTGTAACTATGTGGCCCCGGCATGACCACGGCCAGGCATTGCGGGTCAATGACGCCGCCATCCGTCCGGCGCAGACTGCCCAGTGTCAGTTGCCGTGCCGGCAAAGCAGACAGCGCCACTCGCCCATGCCAGACCCGACCGGCAACCGCTACGGCGTCCGGCCCGGAAAGTCTGATGATGCTGACGGCGCCGCCGACAGCAGTCGCGATGGCGCAAATGGTATCTGTGGTCATCAGTGTCTCCAAGCAGTCAATGCTCACGGCTGCACAACGCCGCCACTGGGCGTTGCCTTACACCCGGAAGAGCGCGCCGAGTTTCTTGCCGAGGATGCAGGAAGCCGTGAGCAGCGACGCGCCGAGGAACACCATGGTCCACAAGCCTAATGCCGACGCGAGCGCCTGGCCTTGTCCCAGCAAATTCGACAGCTCGAAGATGGCCTTGGTAATCGGGAAATACGCGGCCTTCTGCGCCAGGATCAGCGAATCGGACACTTCCAGCATGGAGAAGCTGAAGGCGAGAATGCCGCCGGCAATCAGGTTCGCGGCAATCAAAGGCATGGTAACACGGCGGAAAGCCGTCACCGGTGCGGCACCGAGGCTGGCGGCTGCTTCTTCGTAGCTCACCGAGGTCTGCTGCAAACCTGCCACTGCCGAGCGTACGACGTAGGGCAAGCGCCGCACTGCGTAGGCAATGACCAGCAGCACGGTCGGGTTTTCAATGGGGTCAAAGCAGTGAAACAAGCGACCTTTCTGCGACATCGCCAAGTAGCCGAAGGCCAAAACCAGGCCGGGCACCGCCAACGGCAGCATGACCAGGCTATCCAGCAGCCAGCCAATACGCCCTTTGCCGCGCACAATCCACAGCGCCGCAAAGATGCCGATGATCATGGCGGCGGTGACCGCCATCAATGCGTAGCGCATACTGTTGATGATGCTCGGAACGGTCAGACCGTGGCCCAGCGCAGCCTCAAAATGCTCCATGCTCAGCTGTTGGGGCAGCAGGCTGTGATACCAGCTCTTGCCGAAAGCCAGACCCATCACGCCCAGATGCGGCAGCACGCTGAACAAAGCCAAGCCCGCAAACACCATGATCACCAGTACTTCGCCAATCCCCCGCAATTGCGTCTGGCCGGCCGCACGACCGGCCTTGCTGATCATCGCGTAACTCTGCCGGCCAAAAAAGAATTTTGCGGCGATGTACATCGCCACTGACAGGATCATCATCACTGCCACCAATGCGTAGGGCATGGGATTGTAGCCTACTTCGTTGATGCCCGAGTAGATCTGCACGGCCGTGCAACGCCCGTAGTTGAACATCAGCGGCGTGCCCAGTTCAGTAAAAGACCAGATAAACACCAGCGACCCGCCCGCAAAGACACCGGGCATCACCAAGGGCAGGACGATGCGCCAGAAACGCCGAAAGCCCACGCAGCCGTAATCCTGCGAGGCCTCCAACAGCATCGGATCAACATTCGCAAAGGCCGCCACGATATTCAGATACAGGATCGGATAAAGATGCAACGCCTCCAGTACCACCACGCCCCAGAAGCCGCCCGCAAACCAATCCGGGCCTTCGCCCATGCCAAAAAAGCCCAGCCGCGCCAACAGCACATTCGCCGCGCCGTAGCGCCCAAAGATGCACTGCATTCCCAGGGCGCCGACAAAGGGCGCCAGGATCAGCGGCAGCAGCAAGGCGCCGCTCAGCAGGCGTTTGCCACGAAAATCATAACGGTCAGTCAGCCACGCCAGCGGCATGGCCAGCAAGAGCGACAAGAGGGTCGTGCAGCAGGCAATGCGGAACGAATTGATTAGGCCTTCCAAATACAGCGGATTGCGAAAGACCTCCGCCAAGTAAAACGTCGTCAGCCGACCACTGCTGTTCACAACGCCGCCGCGCAAAACGTGAAATACCGGCAGAAAGAAGAACAGGACGAAAAAGGCCACCACGAGCAGCAGCAGCCCCTGCGATAATAACTTGCGATACATGGTCGGAAAGACTCCCAGTCGTTGCCACCCACGCCATGGCGATGCGGAGCGCCCGGCATCGCCCGCTGAAAAAAATCACTCCGCGTATTTCTTTTGCATGAAAAAGAATTAATATAGCATGGTCAACAAAGACCGCCCCACGGCATGGCAGGTCGCCCGCCGTATGATTTCCGCACGAAATATCCACTCTGATTATGACAAAACTTGGCTTTATCAGCGACATCCACGGCAACATTGACGCATTGGAAGCCGTCCTCGCAAGGCTTGACAAGGAAGGCTGCGAACTCATTCTCTGTCTCGGAGACATCGTCGGCTACGGCGCCGCGCCGGAACAATGCGTCAATCTCATTCGCGAGCGCGAGATGCATTGCGTGCTGGGCAACCACGACGAATATGTCACGCTGCTCATGGACCCCCGCGTCGAACGCCTGCGTGACGAAGTCCGCCATTCCGTCGCATGGACACAGGCGCAGCTCTCCATGGACAACCTCAAGTGGCTGGCAAAACTCAGCAACCAGATTGATGCCGAGTTATTCGGTCTCTGCCACGGCGCTTACGGCCCAAACCCATGGGCGTATTGCTTGGACGAAGAGACTTTCAAGCGCAACTTCCAGCACCAACCGTGCCAGCTTGCCTTTTGCGGCCATAGCCACAAGCCGCTCATCGCCGTTGAGCTCCCAGACCGGGAGCTGCCCATGGTTGACTACATCAGGCACTGCAAGGTGCCTGAAGACAACAAGGTCATGATCAATATCGGTTCCGTTGGCCAACCACGCGATAACGATCCCCGCGCCTGCGCAGTCATCTATGACGCCGATAACCGCGAATTGCAACTCATCCGCGTGGAATACGATATTGAAGCCGCGCAGAAAAAAATCCGCGCCGCCGGCCTGCCGGAGAGATTTGCCGCGCGTCTCGCCATCGGTAGATGACGCTTTTTTATCCGCCTTTTCTATCCGCAGATTTCGCCGCCGGGGTGTTTTTATCCGCAGATTGCGCCGATTAACGCAGATTATGGCGGCCTGTCTTGCCGCTGCGCGTCAAGCCACGTCGCCGGGTGTTTTCGCAGATTGGAGCAGATTCCCGCAGATTGCTGGTGTCTCACGCGGAAGCGCGGCGGCGCTTTCAGGAGTCCCCGACGTCGGCCAGCCAGTCCCCTGAGTCCAATGTGTCATTCCCCGTGGTTCCGGGCATCCCAGTTGTCCAATCCATGGGAGCATGCCTTATGAGTCGAGAGTCCTCGTCCCAGCGCCGCAGCAATGAGTTCCAGCGGTCCAATGCTCTTCACATAAGAGTCCACATAGATCTTGACGA
>JAAZKQ010000176.1 GCA_012799755.1 Lentisphaerota bacterium
CATCAAACTCCTGCCGCTGGAAGAACGCCCCTACGGCGTCGCCGAACTTGGCGAAGCCGTGCTCAGCGAGCTGCGCGAATGGCCCGAATTCGACCGGGTGTCCCTGGCAACCTCAAACCGCCTGATGAGCCTCATCCTGGGCGGCAGCAATGAAAAACCCATCGTCGTCGAAGTCCTCGGCTACGATCTGGACATCACCCTGGATATCGCCCAGAAAATACGTTCGCTGGCCTTGGACATTCCCGGCTGCAAAGACCCCATCATCACCTTCGATAGCGGCAACCGTGAGTTGGTCATCAACATTGACCGCGAAGCCGCCGCCGTCCTCGGCGTCAACGTCGTCAACATCGTCTCCTCCATCCGCACGCTCTTCTATGGCAATGAGGCCAGCCAGTTCCGCGAAGGCGAAGACGAATACGAGATTTTCGTGCAACTCAGCGAAATCGAACGCCGCACCGTTAACGACATCCTCAACAGTGAAATCAGTGTCAACGGCGAGCGTATCCGCTTGGATTCCTTTGCGACGGTCACGGAGGAACTCGGGCCGGTCACCATCAACCGCAGCGGCCAGGAGCGCGTCATCTACCTCCAGCTCGACGTCTACGACCGCTCCGTCGGTGAAGTCGGCGCCGACCTCAAACGGGCGGTCGCTGACAATATCATCCTGCCACCCGGCATCGCCATTGACTACAGCGGCCAGATCAAGGAGCAAGACAAGGCCTTTAGCGACCTCACGCTGATGCTTGTCCTTGGCATCCTCCTGGTCTACATGATCATGGCCGCGCAGTTCGAATCCTATCTGTCACCCTTCATTGTCATGTTTTCCATCCCCTTCGCCTTTGCCGGCGCTATTTTTGCCCTGGCCTTCACCGGCATGACCCTCAATATCATGTCCTTTATCGGTCTGATCATGCTGGTCGGCACTGTCGTCAACAACGCCATCGTGCTGATTGACTTCACCAACATCCTCGTGGCCAGAAATGTAGCCCTTGATCAAGCCATCGCCATGGCCGGCCGCCAGCGCCTCCGGCCCGTGATGATGACCACCCTCACCACCATCTTCGGCATGCTGCCCATGGCCATGTCGCGAGCAACCGGCTCCGAACTCTGGTCGCCGCTGAGCGTCGCCATCATCGGCGGGCTCAGTATCTCTACCCTGGTCACCCTGGTGTTCATCCCGACCCTCTACAGCCTCCTGGTCAAAGAGAAAAAGCCGGCCGCCGCCACCGTCCAGGCCTGAGCAAAGTCCAGGCAATGCAAGGAAATGCCCGCCATGAAAATGATCTTCATCGTCTTTAATATCTCCATCCAAGGAGAAGTCCACGCCGCCATTGATAAACTCGGCGTCACCTGCTACACCAAATGGCCACGCCTCGTCGGCAAAGGCGTCAGCACCGGCCCCAAGATGGACGACAATGTGTGGCCAGGCGCCAACTCCGCACTCTTAATCGTCACCGATGAAGCCATGGCAGACAAAATCATGGCCGCTGTCCAGCACCTCCGTGACGAAATCGGCGCCTACGAGGGCATCAAGGCATTCCAAGTGCCCGTCGAAAAAATGACCGGCGACATCTGAAAGACCTGACCCGCAAAAAAACAGCCCGAGAGCCTTTTCACAGACCGATCCGCCCGCTACTCTTCACTTAAGTCACTTTAGAGCCAGCATAGATCTTGACGAACGTTCAACTCATATAAGAGCAATGCTCTTCACATAAGAGCATTGCTCTTATATGAG
>JAAZKQ010000177.1 GCA_012799755.1 Lentisphaerota bacterium
ATCGCAAGGCAACAGAAAACAGCCAATTATCAATCGGTGACCGCTTACACCGAGGTTCGTTTTTTGCCTCCTGAGTTGGTTGACAAAGACCGATGATCCGATATCTTAACCATTCATCAATACGATGTCATTGATGCCCGATGGTGTAACGGTAGCACAACTGATTCTGGATCAGTTTGTCTTGGTTCGAATCCAGGTCGGGCAGCCACATTTCAGACCCAACTCGCGCGAGTTGGGTTGTTTTGTTTCAGGTACGGCAAGCCCCATCAGGCACGTGGAGCGGTGGTGACGACACGGCGGAATTTTCATACGCACACGGCGTTGTGCAACCATGCGACAGGCAGCGTAGCGGACTACTGCGAGGCCGCTGTGGCGCAGGGCGTGACGACCTTGGGCATCAGCGACCACACGCCGCATCCCGACGGTCGCTGGCAGAGCACACGCATGGCGATGGCGGAATTGCCGGGCTATGTGCAGGATATTCACGATGCGGCGGCAGCCTATCCGGGCTTGCAGGTTTATGCCGGCATAGAATGCGAGCATGTGACCGAGCATCTGGCGTTTTATCAGGATGAATTGTTGGGGCGGCATGGTCTTAGCTATCTCATCGGCGCGGTGCATTGGTATCCGTATGCCGGCGAATGGGCGTCGCTTTATGGACAGCCGCAGATGGACGCCCAGCGGCTGCATGCCTACACGGACCACATCGTGGAGCTCATCAGCAGCGGGTACTATGCCTTTATTGCCCACCCGGATTTGTTCGGGGTCGCTTACCGCGGTGTTGACGAGGAACTCCGCGCCTGCGTGCGGGCAATCGCCCAAGCGGCAGAGGCCTGCAAGGTTCCTTTGGAAATCAATGCCTATGGTCTGCGCAAGAAGAAGATAGAGGACGGCGGCAGCTGGCGCTTCATGTATCCGCTTATGATATTTTGGGAGATAGTCGCTGAATACCAGGTGCCGGTGATAGTCAATTCTGATGCGCATCGCCCGCAGGATGTGTGGGGCAATACCGATGAATGTCTTGACATCGCCCGGCGTTACTCCCTGCACGTTGTCAATGACGATTTTCTTGTCGAGAAGGGGCTTCCCGTGCATAATTGCGGGACGTGAGGCGCCCCATCGTAGATGAACCGCCGAAGCAGAGCAGAAAGGGCGATGAACATGCGCGTACTTAGTTTGGAACCTCTTTCGGGCGCTGCCGGCGATATGATTCTGGCGGCATTGATTGATCTCGGCGCCGATCCGGCAGCCATCACCGCCACCCTCCAGGAAAGCGGACTGGGCGGCGTGGAACTGGCTTTCACCCGGGCAAAATGCCGCCATGGCATCATGTGCGGATACCTCCAGGTCTTGGAAAATGGCGTTGCCGCCGATGGGCATGAGCATACGCATTCTCACGATCATGACGATGATCACGACCACGACGCGGATCATGAGCACGATCACGACCATTCCCATGCGCATGGGCACGATCATGACCATGATCACGACCACGACGCCGATCATGAGCACGATCACGACCACGATCATGGTCATTCCTCCACGCCGCATAGTCATCGCGGGCTGCGGGACATTTTGGCCTTGATCCACGGCAGCAGTGCGCCGGCGCGGGCTAAAGCGCGGGCCGAAAAGATATTTCGGCGTCTGGCGGCAGCCGAGGCCGCCATCCATGGCGTGAGTCCGGACGAGGTGCATTTTCACGAAGTGGGCGCAGTTGATTCGATAGCTGACATCTTTGGGATTTGTCTGGCCTTGGAGCAGCTGTCAGTTGACCATGTGTACTGCAGTGGCTACAAGATTGGTCAGGGCACGGTTCGTTGCGCGCACGGTGTGATGCCGGTGCCCGCGCCGGCGACAGCGAAACTTCTGGAGGGCTATGAGGTGACCCGTCTGCCGCTCATGGGCGAGTTGACGACGCCGACAGGCGCGGCGGTGCTGACGGCTTTGAGTGAGGGCGCACTGCCGGCACAGCCCATGACCCTCATTGGTACGGGCTATGGCCACGGACGGAAGGAATTCGAGCTGTTGCCCAATGTGCTGCGCGCACTGCTTTTCGAACAGGCTGACGACGCTGCCGGTGTGCAGACGGATGTCGTGACCGTGATCAGCTTTGAGGTGGACGACATGAGCCCCGAAGCCCTCGCTTATCTACAGGAACGCGGCTTGGCCGCCGGCGCGCTTGACCTCAGTTTTGTCCCCGTGCAGATGAAAAAGAACCGCCCGGGCACGCAAGTGCGGATGCTGGTTCGCAGCGAAGACGCGCAGCGTTTGGCGACACTGGCGCTGCGCGAGACCAGCACGCTGGGCGTCCGCATGCGCGAAGAACGCCGCTGGGTGCTGTCTCGGCAGGCGGAACTCCTCCAGACCCCCTGGGGGGCTTTGCGCTGCAAGCGCGTCAGGCGACCCGATGGACACAGCGAGCTGGTGCCTGAATATGACTCGGCGCGTGAATTGGCCTTGGCCAGTGGCCGGCCCCTGCGGCAGATCATGGACAGTGCCCGCAGCTGGGATGACAGCGCGGCGCGTCCCGGCGACGCGCGCTAGGTTGTCTGAAAAGCATAAGTGGGTTTTGTGAGGGGGAGGAAAGGGTCAGCTATTTTTTGCGGCCTTTGGTTTTCAGCGCCGAAGGCGCGGCCTAAGATAGCCCAGGGCAAGCGCCCGCAGGGCGCGCCGCCCTGGGTAAGGCCCATACCCAAAAAGAGCCCTGTAGGGGCGACCTAAAAAACACCGCTTGGGATGCAAGGCGTAAAAGGGGGAAGACCTTGCATAGGTTCCATTGCCTCTTTGGCGCCAGTCAGCTTTGCCGACTGG
>JAAZKQ010000024.1 GCA_012799755.1 Lentisphaerota bacterium
CCAGCACCCACAACAACAAGGACGACCAGCGCAGCAACGGCCAGGAAGAAGACAAGTAGTACACCGTCATCTGCCCGCCTGATAAAGTCGCCACGACCCGCTCAGACTCCAGCCAAGGCCGCCGTTGGCAACACCGGATCACCAGCACCAGCGGCGCCAGCGGCAGCAGCCAGCACAACGTCGCCAGCAGACACAGTATGTACTCGCAAACCCGTCGCGCCATATCACCCTACATAAGGCCCTGCCCACCATGCCTAACGCTCATCACAAATCGCTTGGTCGCGCGACGTCGGCGGCAATGCGCGTCAACAGCGCATCGTAACCGGCCAACACCCGCTCCTCGCAAAATTTGCTCTTGATCAACTCTCGGCCACGCCGCCCCATTTCCTGCCGCAAGGTCGCGTCACCCAACAGGCGGTCACAATGCCGGGCCAACTCAGCAAGATCGCCAGGAGCCGCCAGCAAACCCGTCTCGCCGTGAATCAGCGATTCGCCCACGCCGCCCTGCGCAAAGGCCGCCACCGGCAAGCCCGCCGCGGCGCACTCGGCCACTACCAGCCCAAAGGGCTCCTGCCAACGAAAAGGCAGCACTGCCAGATCGGCGGCAGCCATCTTCAACTCGGGTGTCAGACACCAACCGCTGAACTCGACCCGCTCGGCAACGCCCAGGGACAAGGCCAGCGCCTCCAGCATGGCTCGGTCCTTGCCATCGCCGACGATCTCCACACGACAAGGCTGTCGCAGCAGCGGCAGGAGCCGCAACAGCAGGTCGGCGCCCTTGCCGCGTACCAACTGCCCGATGAAAACAATCCGCGGCGGCGCATCAGCTGTCTTCGCCGGCCGCGGCGGCGCTGGTTCCATTACCGGTATGTGTGGCGGCAGCAGAGTAATGCGCTCCGGCGAAAAACCGTTGGCGATAAGATTGTCACGCATGAACTGCGACAGCACCACTAAATTGGGGAACTGCCGATAGTACTCAAAACGCTCGGGAAACAACGTGAACTTCTCCCGCATTTCGCCGCTCAGGCCTCCCGACCAGCGCCGGGGCGATACGGCCATGCCGCAACAGCCGCAGCGCAGTCGCGCATACGGCAGTCGGCAATTCCGCCGGGTAAAAGGAAAATACTTGTGCGAACGCGGACAATACACGTCGTGGTCATGGACAAACAGCGCCAGCTGCGCGCCATAGCGTTCAAGGAGCTCCTGCAGCAGCGCGTTGTCGTCCAGTTTATGCACGCCGACCAGCGCGAAATCCTGCTCCACCGTCAGCAATTCCCAGGGTGACAGCAGCCGGTCAAAACCAGTGCGGAAACGCTCGCTATCCCGAGCCATCTCGGCGAAAGCGCCCCACAGCTCCACTCCCTGTCCTCGCAACAGCGCCGCGATCTGGAAGATATAGCGTTCGACGCCGCCGAAAAATCCAGCCTTTTGTGATATGAAGAGCAGCTTCCGACCGCGCATTTCCATGGTGTCCGGCTCTCCTCCTTCAGTTGTCAGCAGCAGGATTTGGCGCGATAAGCACCGGCTGCCGCGCAGCGGCCACTTCGTCGAGCCGACCGATGGGCATGTTCAGCGGGCAGCGCTTGATCGCCTCGGGATCGCTCTCGGCCTTCTTGGCGATCTCAATCATCGTGTCACAGAAACGGTCCAGCATCTCCTTGGACTCCGTCTCCGTCGGCTCAATCATCAGTGCCTCGGGCACGATCAGTGGAAAATAGATGGTCGGCGCGTGGAAACCGGCGTCCAGCAGCGCCTTGGCGATGTCCAGCGCGTGGACGCCAAAACGCGTCTGCGGGCGCGCCGACAGCACACACTCATGCGTGCAGTAACGCGCGAACTTCTGCTCGAAATACGGCGCCAAGCGTGACCGGACATAGTTGGCATTGAGCACCGCATTTTCGCTGATGCGCTTAAAGCCCTCGCGACCACACATCACCAGGTAGCAGTAGGTCCGCAGCAGCACTCCGAAGTTGCCGTAGAACGGCGCAATGTAGCCAATGGACTGCGGGTAGTCATAATCAAGGCCGTAACTGCCGTCGGCACGCTTCACCACCCGCGCTTTCGGCAAGAAAGGAAGCAACCTCTCCGCCACCCCCACCGGCCCGGCGCCGGGACCGCCGCCGCCATGCGGCGTCGAGAAGGTCTTGTGCACATTCACATGCATGGCGTCAAAACCCAGATCGCCCGGCCGCACCCGGCCGACAATCGCGTTGAAGTTGGCCCCATCGCAGTAAGCCAGACCGCCGGCCTGATGCACCAGCTCAATGACCTTCTTCACATTTTTATCAAAGAATCCCAGCGTGTTCGGGCAGGTCAGCATGATGCCGGCGACGTCATCGCCCAACGCGGCCTGCAGCGCATCCAGGTCAACATCGCCATCGGCGTTGCTGGCGATTTCCCGGCAATCGAAGCCGGCCATGGCGGCCGAGGCCGGATTGGTGCCGTGCGCGGCGTCGGGTATGAGCATGACCGTCCGCCGCTGGTCGCCCCGCGCCTTATGGTAGGCAGCGAACATCATCACGCTGGTCAGCTCGCCATTGGCGCCGGCCATGGGTTGCAGCGTCGTGGCCGCAAAGCCCATCAGCTCGGACAGCATCCGCTCGGTTTCATAGAGCACCGCCAAGGACCCCTGGCACAGCGCCTCGCCATGGCGCAGCTGCGGCAATAGCGGATGCTGGTCGGTGAAACCCGGCAGCGCCGCCAGCCGCTCGTTGATCTTCGGGTTGTACTTCATGGTGCAGGAACCCAGCGGATAAAACTGGGTGTCAACGCCCATATTCCGGCGACTCAGCAGCGTAAAATGCCGCACCGCTTCGAGCTCGCTCACTTCCGGCAAAGCCGCCGCCGTGGCACGCCGCAGGGAGGCCGGCAGTTCATTCGCCCCAAAGGGTCGCACATCGCATTTAGGCAGGCGGACGCCACGCCGCCCCGCTGCGCCTTGATTGAATATCAATTCCATAGTACCGCCTCCAGGGATTTGGCAAAGTCATTGATCTCTTCCCGCGTGCGCTTCTCCGTCACCGACACCAGCAGCTGATTCTGCCGCTGAGGGTAATAGCGCCCCAACGGAAAGCCCGCCGCAATGCCCTTTTCGACCAGACGACCGCTGACCGCCGCCGCATCCTGCGGCAACTCAAGCACAAACTCGTTGAAGAAAGGCTGTGT
The DNA here is from genome assembly GCA_012799755.1 of Lentisphaerota bacterium. Taxonomy (GTDB): domain Bacteria; phylum Verrucomicrobiota; class Lentisphaeria; order Oligosphaerales; family Oligosphaeraceae; genus Oligosphaera. Next base: position 3,166 of record JAAZKQ010000024.1, read on the forward strand.
GCCGACCCGTCGCACGCCGCGGATGGCGCTGAGCTGCTCCAGCGCATAACGCGCCTTTGACATGCACAGCTCCGCCACCTCCACCAGCCCCTGCTTGCCCAGCAGGGTCATGTAGGCCAGCGCACAAAGCGCGCAGAGATTCTCGTTGGAACAGATGTTGGACATCGCCTGCGCCCGCCGAATATGCTGCTCACGGGCCTGCAAGGTCAACACATAGCCGGTGCGTCCCGACGCGTCCTTGGCCTGGCCGACGATGCGCCCGGGCATCCTTCGCATCAACTTGCTGGTCGTGCACATGTAGCCCAGGTAAGGCCCGCCGAAGGACAAGGGCATGCCCAGCGGCTGCCCCTCGCCTACCACGATGTCGAAGCCGCATTCGCCGGGCGTCTTTATCACCGCCAGCGCCGTTGGATAGGCTGCGCAAACCGCCAGCGCGCCACGGGCCTTGATGGCTGCCACGCAGGCTGTCCAGTCCTCAATGGTTCCGAAGACATTGGGATACTGCACGATCACGCAGGCGGTATCGTCGTTCACGGCCGCCAGCAGCGCGTCCTGCTTGCTGCCTTCATCAACGCTGGGCACCGTAGTGATGCGACAGTCCAGATTGGCGCTGTAGCATGCGACTATTTCCCGGAAGATCGGCGAGACCGCGCCGGCGATCACCACATGCCGGCGCCGCGTGCTGCGCATGGCCATCATCATTGCCTCGAAAAGCGCCGTGCCGCCGTCGTAAAGCGACGCATTGGCCACGTCCATGCCGGTCAGACGGCAAATGGCCGTCTGCCATTCAAAGATCGCTTGCAGCGTCCCCTGCGAAGCTTCGGCCTGGTAAGGCGTGTAGGCAGTGTAAAATCCCGGACGCCCCAGTATTTCCGATACCGCCGCCGGCACGAAATGGTCGTAGTAGCCCATGCCCAGAAAACACACAAGCTCACTGGCGTTCTTCCCGGCCAGATGCGTCACATGCTTGGCCACCTCGTATTCAGAACGTCCTGGCGGCAGCATGGAAAAATCGCTCGTCGGCGCGGGCACGGCGGCCTTCTCCCATAGCTGCTCCACATTGGCACAGCCGATGGCGGCCAGCATCTCCTGCCGGTCGGCGTCCGTATTGGCAATGAATGGCATAGTCGTCGCTCCTCTCCAGGCAAGGAAAAAACGCTCGGGGCAGGTGCTGCCGGCAGCAACCTTACTCAGCGTTAATGCTCTTCAGATACTGCTCGACCGTGAGCAGCTTTTTCAACTCCTCTTCCTTCACGTCTTTCAGGCGGCAAATCCAGCCGTCGCCCTCAGGCGCCTGATTAAGCAGCGCCGGGTCGTCGGCTAGCGCGTCATTGACCTCGCTGACCGTCCCGCC
>JAAZKQ010000178.1 GCA_012799755.1 Lentisphaerota bacterium
CCACCCCGCTTCACTGTTTTTTATGTTTCGGTGAAGCGGGTGCCGCAGTGGCCGGGGGTGGGACTGGGACGTATGGGACCTATGAGACCTATGGGACCTATGGATGGGACGAATAGGATAGGTAAGACAGTAGTTAAACAAAGGTTCGTGTCTTTCGTGCCTTTCGTGGTTAAAAACAGCCTTCTGTGTGTTCCGTGTATTCCGTGGTTAAACAAAGGTTCGTGTCATTCGTGCCTTTCGTGGTTAAAAACAGCCTTCTGTGTGTTCCGTGTATTCCGTGGTTAAACAAAGGTTCGTGTCTTTCGTGCCTTTCGTGGTTAAACCGCCTTCCGCGTCCTCCGTGGTTAGCTTTTAGACGATAGTCCACCCCAAAGGGGGTTTGGTGATTATAGCAGACACAAATAAAACCCAACACCAGGCAAGGAGGCCCATGCTCTTGCCGGCAGCGTCGTTGCCGGTCATGACGGGCCAGGCGCTTGCCTGCCTGCTGTTGCTTTTTATTTTGCTGCTCAGGCCCGGCGTCATGGCCATGACGCCGGCCAACACCGTGATTCAGAACCAGTCCACGGCCAGCTATTACTGGTCGGGCCGGGATTACGACATCGCCTCCAACGCCGTCCGGAACTCCGTGGCGCCGCTCTATCGTTTCCGGCTTGATCCCGATGGCACGGTCGCCAATCCCGGCCAGACGGCCTACGGCGAACCCGGGCGAAGCATCTACTTCCCCTACGTGCTGACCAACACCGGCAACGTGGTTGACAGCTATGACCTCAGCGCGGTATTTCTCCAGGGCTCCTTCCTGCCCTCTTATCGGAGCATTTATCTCGACGCCAACGGCAATGGTCGTCTTGACGTTGGCGAGCGCGAGATCACGCAGGTGGAGTCGCTGGAGCCGGGCGCTTTTGTCAGTCTCTTGTTGCGCATAGACATTCCACCGGATGCGCCGGCCGGCGGCCGCGCAGCGCCGGAAGTCTACCATGATCTCCGCGGGCGTTCGCTGGGTGATCCCGGCATTGTTGACCAGGAGAACGTCAATCTCATCCTGTTGGCCCATGACGCCGTGCTCAAGATCAGCAAATCGCCGGCGGTGGCCTCCGTCGCGCCGGGCAGCCAGGTAGATTTCGTCCTGGATGTGATCAATGTCGGCAATTTCGTTGCCCAGCCGGAAACGGTGGTGGTTGACGGCGTGGCTCGTCAGGGCGTCCTGGTTCGCGACCAGCTGGTGGGGGTGGCGGAGGGCTTGGTGCACTACGTGCCGGGGACGCTGGCGGCCAGCCCGGGGGGCCAACGACGGCTGGCCCGTCTCGTCGGCGAAGACGGCTGGCGCGAACTGAGTAGCGCCAATGAGGCCGCGCTGGCCGCGCAGATTGCCGAACTCGCTGTTCTTTTTGACAAGAACACGGAGCTTTTCGTCCCGAACCAGCAAGCGCGGATCAGCTTTCGGCTGGCGATTGCGGAGGAGCATCCGGCGGGGTTGTTGCCGAACAGCAGCCGTGTGCAGTACCGCAATCGGCACGGCGAGTCCCGGGAGGATTTGGCGACCAACACCGTGCGCATCCTGGTGCAGGCCAAGGTCAACCAAGTGCTGATCGGCCCCTACAACGACCCTGCGGCCCTGGGCGATGTCTTCGGTGAACTCAACAACAACGGCGATGTGACCCTTGACCCCGGGGTGCCGGTGGTCGCGCCCAATCCCCATGGTCTCCAGGTCGTGGGCAACACCGTCTACTTCCTGAACACCATCCGCAACAACGCCAATGCGCCGGACACCATCAACATCAGCCTTGACGCCTTGAGCAACCTGCCGCCTTCTTGGCTTCCCAATGTGAGCATTCTGGCCATTGGCGGCGTCAAGCAGCGCCTGGAAGCCGATGGCGTCACGCCCTTCCTGGACCCGTTCACCGGTGCGCAGCTGTTTGCTCCCACCAGTGTCTCCACCCTCTTTGACAGCAATGGCGATGGCATCGCCGACACCGGCCCCTTGGCGCCGGGCGCCAGCCGCAGCATTGCCGTGCGGGTGATCATTCCCCATGACGCCCTTCCCAATGATCAACCCTACGGCGACAATAATGGCCAGGGCTATCGCGTCACCCTGCGCGCTCAGTCTACCCTGGACCCCGGCAAGAGCAATCTCACCTCCAACACCATCTTGCAGATCATGGCGACCGGCAATTTCTGGGACCCCTTCATCAAGGCCCAGAATGCGCCGGAAGTCATCACCGTCGGCACCACCATTCCCTATGTGAACATCTTCGGCAACAGCGGCCCAGGGCCGGTCTTCAATACGGTTATCCGCGACGAGCTCAGCGAGCACCTGACCAATGTGCAGAACATCACCAACGGCATCGTCTATGATAGCGCGGGCACCGGCCAGACCATCACCGCCACGGGCCATTACGACGCGGCGCTCCACGAAGTGGTCTGGCACATCTTTGAGATACCGCCCCGCTTTGTCGGCCGCATCGGTTTCAGCGCCGACGTCGCCCCCAGCGCGAAGAATGGCACCGAAATACCCAATATCTTCAGCATCACCAGCGACCAAACCCAGACAGTGCGGCTATCCAACCAGGTGGTGGCAGCCGTCGGCGGAGAAAATGTCCTCACCATCAATAAGAAGGTCAGCACGGACAAAGTTGACATGGGCGATCCCCTGCGCTACGAAGTCGAAGTGCACAACAAAGGGAGCGAGCCCCTGCGCAACGCCCTGGTGACCGACTTGCTGCCGCGCGGCTTCCGCTATCTGCCCGGCTCGGCCAGGGTTGACGGCGATAAGCTTGAGCCCGAGATTTCGGCGAATGGCTTGACCCTGCGTTGGCCTCTCGGCACCATGGCGCCCAACTCCAGCGTGACCATCGTCTATGCTTGCGTGGTCACCACGGATGCCCGCCCTGGTCACAACATCAACAATGTCAGCGTTTCGGCATTCTTGCCCATGGGCTCGCGCCTGGAGGCTGACAGCGGCGCCGAGGTGGAAGTCGAACTCGGCATCTTCCATAATGACTCGATTATTTTCGGCCGGGTCTTTGTGGACCAGAATGATGACCATGTGCAAAATCATGCCGAGCCGGGCATTGAAGGCGTCCGGCTCATCCTGGAAGACGGCACCTTTGTCCTGACCGACCGCGAAGGCAAATACCATTTCTCAGGCATCAAGCCCGGCATGCGGGTTCTGCGCCTGGACGAGACCACCCTGCCGCCCGGCATGAAAGCCGCCGTTGTTGACTCGCAAAACGCTCTGAATCCTCTCTCGCGGATGGTCGAACTGCGCTACGGCACGCCGCACAAGGCGAATTTCAGGGTGCTGCCCTCCGTCGCGGCAGCCAGCGCTGCCGCTATGGAGGGCAGGCCCACCATAGCTCCGGCCCCGGCCTCCGAAGCGCCGGCCCCAGCCGGCGCGACGGAGGCCCCGGCCAATGTCCTCAAGCCCATTCGCGTCAACTTGGACGGCGCCGCCACTCGGGTTGAGATCGAATGCGAAAGCGCCGTCTCGGCCGAGGCCACGGTTGACGAAGCATCGGGCATTGTTCACGTCATGCTTCCCGGCGTGCGCAGCAGCGAGCAGCGCGACCGCGTGGCGCTGGACGACCCCAATATCGCCTCCCTGCGCTGCCACCTGGACGAGGAGGAAGGCCGCGCCAAGCTGCAAGTGCGCCTGCGCAAGCGTAGCAGCGGCTACCCCACTGCGCGTCATGAGTTGACGGACAAGGGGCTGCTCATCACCGTCGGCGAGCCGGACCGCGCGCCGGACTATGATCCCATGCCGCTGACCAAGCAGCGCTCAACGGCGCCGAGTCCCCATGAATTCGAGCCGCTCATCCTCAGTCCCGAGCCGGGGGAGACCTTCATTTCCGGCAGCCAGATCAGCGTTCAGACGGCCTTTTTCATTGCCGGCCAAGCCACCTTGTACGTCAATGGCGAGGCCGTGCCGGAGGATCGCATCGGCCAGCGCGGGGTTGATATGACTGCCCGCCGAATGACACTTCTTTACTACGGCGTCAACCTCATTCCCGGCGCGAACACATTGCGCCTGGAAGTCCTCAACCCCGGCGAGAGCACGCCGCGAGTCAGTGAAGTCACCGTGCTGCGGGCGGCAACGCCGGTCAAGATCGCCCTGGAGGTCAAGCCGCAGCCCCTGATGGCCGACGCCCTGACCGAGCCGCAACTGCGAATCACCCTGCTGGACGACAAGGGCGTGCCCACCGGTCACGGCTCCG
>JAAZKQ010000179.1 GCA_012799755.1 Lentisphaerota bacterium
CCAAATCCATGCGTCAGGGTCGCGTTGGGGTGACCGACACGCGGCCGGCGGAGCTGCGGGACCTCTTCCCCACGGTCTGCGAAGTCTGCGGCGTCACTCCGCCGGCCAGCTTGGACGGCCAGAGCCTGCTTTCAGCCGCACCGCGGCAGGAGCCCATACATGGCGAACACCCCAGCGCCGAATGGTCGAATCACTGGCTCTGCGATGGCCACGAGAAATACTGTTGGTTCTCGCAAAGCGGTCGCGAACTTCTCTTCAATCTTGATGATGATCCCGAGGAATGCCACGATCTGAGCAAAGAACAGCCCGCACGGCTGGCCGAATGGCGCCAGCGCCTGATCGCCAAGCTCAGCGACCGCGCCGAAGGCTATGTGGTCAATGGCGTCCTGCAAAGCGGCCGCCGCACCATGTCGTCGCAGAAATGGGCCGGCATCGGAAAGAACGCCACTGTGGAGAGTGGACGGTGAATCAGCGCGAGATCAACCAAGCGGAATGGCGAAACTCGGACAACTGGTCGGTCGGGTTCTATTTCAGCAAGAAAGACACTCGCAGCTGGGTGCCCAAGCAAATCCCTTGGATGGGCTGGACCCTGAACCTGGGCAACCGCACCGGCGCGCTCTGGATGATTGGCTTCCTCATCGGCACACCGCTTTTCGTCATTCTCGTCCTCGCCGCGACCTGCCCCAAGCCCTGAGCGTCGGCAATCTGGCGGTAGGCGACAATTATTCGCAGCAGACGAGGGGATAGCGGCTGCTGTTGTTGTCGCCGCGGCCGAGGCCGGGGGCGATGACCAGGAAGCTTTCGCGGCTGCCCTCGTCGTTGTCATTGATGAGGACATTCAGAGCGAAGCCCTGCCGGGCGGTGTCTTCGTCAATGCCGAGCGCCGCGAGGGGCAAGGTCGCGGCGTAGGTGGTGATGTTGCGCTCATCATCACGGGCTGTGCTGAGGGTGATTTTGGCCAGGGCCGCAGCCATATCGGCGCCCTTGGGATTCTTCCAAGCCGTGACCTCACTTTGCCCATTGGCGAGGTGGGTGAAGCCGATTTCCCAGCCGCCGTCTTGCCCGGGCGCGGCGATGGCCAGCTGCACGTTGTCGCCTTTCCAGACATCGCGGCCGGTGAAGGGCTGCACATGCTTGTCGTCGGTCGCGATGACGTGCAGAGCGAGCTTGCCCTCTTTGCAGGCCAGGCGGATTTCGGCGCTGAGGTCATCCGGCCCCCGCCAGAAAAGATGGCTGCTGCCGGGTTCATTGACGACGGTGCTGTGCAGTTGGGCGCTGTCATTCAGGACGAAGGTTGGTTGTTCCGGCAGTTCCTTGCCGAGCACGGTCAGGTAGCGTAGAGGTATGCTGAACTGATGTTGGAGGGTCTCGTCGAAGGCGATGCTGATGTCGGCTTGCGGCGGCGCGGCCAGGCTCGTAGCCGGCGCGGCGGCGGCCGGCGTGGCGAAGTCAAGCTGACGGGTGGCGCCGGCGGGGATTTCGACGGCGAGCTCGGCCGGTGTGATGGCGTAGCCGTTGTCGCAGCGGACGCTGACGCCGGCCTGCAAAGGCCCGGCTGTCGGATTGTGGAGTGACAGGACGAACTTGCCGGCTTGGCGGGGATGCACGGTGACGTCTCGTGGCGCGCTGATGATCGTGCTAAGGAGTTCGGG
>JAAZKQ010000180.1 GCA_012799755.1 Lentisphaerota bacterium
CACGAAGTCCGAGCCACTAATGGAAAAAAACGGCACGTCGGCTTCGCCGGCAATGGCCTTGGCCAGCAGAGTCTTGCCCGTGCCGGGCGGTCCAACCATCAGCACGCCGCGGGGAATACGCCCGCCCAAACGCTGGAAGCGCTGCGGCGCCTTGAGGTACTCCACAATCTCCTGCATCTCATCCTTGGCCTCGGTAATGCCGGCGACGTCCTTGAACGTCACTTTTTCCACTGACGGATAGAGCATTCGTGCGCGACTCTTGCCAAATTGCATGGCGCCGCGGTTCGCCGAACGAATCTGCCGGCTGAACAGAAAATAGAAGACGCCAATCAGCAGCACAATCGGCAATAGCGACAAGATGATGTTCAACAACAGATTGTTGGATGAACGCACATCACGCATCACGCCCGACTCGCGCAGCATCTTGTCAAAGGAATCCGTATAGATCACCTTGCTGCGATAAGCACGCAAGCCCTCGGCGCTGCCCAATGGCACATCCTCCGGCCAGAATTCGCCCACCAACAGCTGTACGCTGCTGGATTGTTGCTCTTCCAAGGTCACACTGTGAATACGGCGACCACGCAGCAGTTCCTCAAACTCCGCCGCCTTCAGTTCCACAACCCTGGCGGCGACTCCGCCACGGAAGGTCATGAGCATCATCACCGGTCCCAAAAACAACAACACAGCCCAAAAAGCCAAGTGCTTCATCGGCGAGGGGAACTTCCTGCCCGACCCTTGACGTCGGCTCCGCGGGTTCTCAGTATCATCTGCCATGTGCGTACTATCCTGAACTTTTTTTCTGTCTCGTTCGCTTTCAACACAACTATTCATCGGAACTCACAAAAAAGGGCCTTCAACCCCTTCAGGCTGAAAGCCCTGATTGTCCTGCCAACAGCCAGCTGCCATCCTTAAGCCAACATCTGCAAAAAACACATCCAGAGAAGCCCCAGTCCCAACGGCGACAGAACCATCATTTCATTTTGAGCAACGCATACCCCAGCAAAATCAACACGGCAATGCTGAGGAGCGAAATAAGCACAATGAAGAGCGTGGTGTGCTTCTTGTTCTCACGCAAAGCGCCACTGCGCCTCATCTTTGAACGCCCAGCCAAATTCTTCATCGCGGTCACGGACACATCCACCGTGCCGGTCTCTTCCAAGTTGATCACCGTTGTCGCCCGTATATCCGAGCGGCGCTCCTCGCTGTTGTCATAGAGAATTTCAACCCCGCCGACCTGGAGGATGTCGCCGTTGTTCAACGGTACAATATCTGTCTCGACTTTCTCGCCGTTGACGCGCGTACCGTTGGTGCTGCCCTCGTCGCGAACGGCAAAGGAGCCGGGCGCCTGCTGTATCAGGGTGCAATGGTGACCGCTGATGGTCGGATCGGCAATACAAATATCCGCACTCTCTGAACGACCGATGGTATACTGCTCGTTCGTCAAAGAAAAGGACGCGCCACGCATCTGCTCTGACAAAATCAATATTTTTGCAGTAGCCATGTCTTTTCCTTCTTTTCTATTCTACAAGTCCTTGGTCCCAGGCTCTTACCGCACCGCAACATCAACCTTTTCCAACAAAATAGTGCAACCGCCTTACCCGTTCCACAGACGGACACTGCGCCAATATATAACCAAAATCGCCACTTTGTGTAATTATTCTGTAAAAAGTGGCACACTGACCGCAACGCCGCACCACGCACCCGTCTGAAACGCCAAACACTCTCAGTGCTGTTTTTTGCTTTCTTCTTGGTCCTCTGACGCGAGCAACTCCTTAACATAATCCTGCGAACGCTGCGCTGCTGCCCAGGACGGGTATTTCGTCGCCAGCTCGTGCCAAGTCGCCAAGGCATCACGACGGCGCTCCAAGGCCAGAAAAATCCGCGTTGCCAACAACATCGCCCGAGGGCTGTAGACGTCATCGTCAGCCAAAATAAAACACTTGACCGCATAAGGCAAAGCCTGTGATGGGCTGTTCTCATCTTCAAACAGGACTTTGGCAGTCACCCAACGAGCGCGGGTCAGCTGACGCCCATCGTCAATTCCACCTGCTTTCAATGCCTTGCCGGCGCAGAGCAAGGCCTGGTCATTGTTCTTCAACTGCAACTCAATTTCGGCCAGCAGCGAGTAGAGTTCCTGGCCATGTGGAGCCATGGCAGCGGCGTCGTTGGCAAAACTTTTCTCCAAGTCCCAAAGCAATTTCGCAGCCTGCTCCGGCTGCCCCTTTTGGCTCAATGTCTGCGCCAGCTTGAGGCTTGCGCGTGTGG
>JAAZKQ010000181.1 GCA_012799755.1 Lentisphaerota bacterium
CAGCCATACTTCCGGAGAGGTCCAGCAGCAGCATTAAGTCCAGAGGCGCATTGTCAGCCACGGCCCGCAGCCATGACAGTCGCGGCCCCGCCAGAGCACAGATCAGCAAGAGAACGCTGAGGCCATAGAGTGACGCGACAAGCAGATGCCGGCGGCGCCATTTCGCCGACAGCGGCGGCAACAGCCTCAGCGAAGGCACCGGAAAGTCCGGTCTTGGTTGGCGACGACGCCACAGCGCAAGCCCTGCTGCCGGCAGAAGCAGCAACAGCCATAGCGGTTCTGAAAAAGACAGCGTCATAAATGACCGCCCTCCGCAGTCGGCAGGATGCCGGCGAGTGCCAGACAGTGCCGAGCGAGTTCCAGACGGCTGCGGCGCTGCCGCTGCGTCGGCGTCACGCCGGCATAGCGCTCGCGATCAAGCTGCGTGAGCAGCTCGGTCAGCAAACTCGACAGCGCCGTTGTCAGCGCGAATGACGCCTTGGCGTCGGCAGATTTCGGCAACTTCCAGGCGCCGCCAAGACCTGCGCGGACAATCTGCGCAAGCTCATCGGCGGACATGGCCGCCGCGTCCTCGCGCCGGAGTCGCCGCAGGGCTCGCCGCGCCGGCAGCATGGTCGAGCGCCGCCAGCGCAACAAGGCCAGAACAACGGCCAGCGCCAGCAAGAACGCCGGCAGGCAGCGAGAGACGCCGGCTCCATCCGAGCAAACCGGCGTTGACGCTGTTGCACTTTGCCACTGCGGCACGGCATGAATCACATCGGCCTCAGTCGGCCTCGCCGACCACAACAGCAGTCGGCGTTGCCAGCGCAGGCCGCGCCGGGAAATACCGCGGCAGCGCCAGGCGCCATCCCAGGCCCAGTCAAGGTCCTTTTCCGCCATGCGCAACTTATCGTCAGCAGGCGGTCGCAAGCCCCGCGCTTCGACCACAATGACTTGCGGCAGGCCAAAGGGCAAATCGGCCGCCGCCGGACAATGGAAGGGGCAGAACTCCGGCTCGTGGCGTGCTGCCGACAGCAGCCATAGGGCCGGCGCCATCACCGCGCAGAACAGCAGCAGCCACAGGATTTTCATTTTCAAGGACATGCCCTGCACTCCGCTGCCGCGTACAAGCCCGGCTTCCGTGAATCACCAGGTAATGTGCGAAATCTTGTGATAGAAAGAGAGATTTGACCAAGTAGTTGTATTTGTCAGGCATCCGGTACTGCCCTCACAGGGCAGCACTTTTGGGGGTGTGCCTATCCCCAGGCTGAAACCTGGGGCTAAGCATGGTCAGGCGCCTACAGCGCTAATACATGCACAAATGACTGACAAGCAACTCATTACGAAAAAATCGGCAATATGCAATATACGGTGATAGAAAGCGACATTTGACAGTACGCGCCAGAATCATAGCCATCCCATGAGCTCCATCCCAACCAGGGCAGTCTGCAGGCCTGCAAGTGTTCATCACAAAACGTCGCAGATTAACAATCCTCAGTATTCCCAGCCCTTGTCAGGGCAGCAGCTTCACTTCGAGATCATCCAGGTAGGCAATGGTCTCATGATTGGCGTCGCTGATAAAGCCCAGCCAGTTCAGGCTGTTGAATTCCTTGGCGATGAAAGGCAAAGCCCTAAAATGGCTGGTAGCCAAACCAGCCGGCGTCAGCGCCAGGTCATAGGTCGCAGGGCTGCCCGGTCGCAAATCCATGTTTATTTCCACCCGGATCCAGCTGTCAGCCGGCAAGGTCGCCGCCAGCGGAGTCCGGCCGGCAACGACGCGGCCATCGCCATAAAAACGCAGCGAAGGCCCGGCGTGGTATTTCTCTCCCCGTGTACGGCCCTCCACCCAGAAATTCGCCTTGGCGTCAAAACGCAGACTGAAGGCCACGCGGGTCTTCGCCGGGCGAAGCTTCAGGTCCAAGTACACATAGGGATAGAAGGACCTTTGCAGATTCGCCGCGTCCCAGAGTTTCAGACTGCGGCTACCGCTGGCGGCCTCTTCGTCAGTGACCACGACCTGCGCGGGAGCCGTGGCGCCCGCCGGTCGAATCTGTCGCGGCAGCGTTCCGGGCGCCAATCCCTCGAAATCGCAGCTGAAATCGCCCTTGATGATCGTGCTTTCCGGCGGGCGGGCGTCTTTCCATTCCTCAAGCTGCGGGATGACAGCGCTGACGGCGGCGGCCTTGGCGCGCCAAGCGTCGCCAATCAGACCAGCTTGGCTGACATCAAAGGGCTGGAAGCCCAGGCGCAGCGCCGGCGAGTCCGGCCGCAGACGGAAATCGCCTTTGTCGGCGGCAACGAAGAGCGGGTCGGCCAGCAGCGAACCCTTATCGCGGCCTTTTGCTTGCCATTCAGCCAAACTCAGATCATCGAAGCTCTCCGGTTCCTCGGTGCCATCCCAGTAGAGATTGTTTTGCAGCACAAAATTGCCATTGGACCAATTGGAGATCAGGAATGGCCAGCCGGGTTGTTGCAGAATGATGCAGCGTTCGAGGATGAAAGAGTTGTGTTCTTCCTGTCGCGAACGCTGAATCTGCCCGTAGGGCGAGAAGGCCAGAATGTTGTTGCGCAGGATATTGTCACGACCATAATGCTGGTGGAAGCCCGCGCTCTTGGTGTGATGGACCAGATTGTTTTCGAAGAGAATGCCAGTGCTGCCTTCATCGGTATAGAGCCCCCAGCCGCCATAGCTATAGGCCCAGATGTGGTGGATGTGATTGCCGCGCACCACCGTTCCCGGCGACACTCCAAGCGTATAGACCGCGCCCATGTCGCTGAGCAAGCCTTGGCCGATATTGTGAAAATGGTTGTTTTCGACCAGATTGTCATGGGTGAAATTGGCGCCATAGCCCCAGGTCCAGCCCACCGACACCGCGCTGTAGTACAAATCGCAGATCTCGTTATGGGTGATGCGGTTGTTATGGGCCTGCGCCACCCACACGCCAACCGCCGACGGGTAGGTACGCCCCAGTGCGTGCATGAGATTGTTGTGGACGGTGATGTGCTGCGTGGCCTTGTCGTCAGTGCCCGTCACCGCTCGCCGATCCTCGCCGATGAGTACGCCACCGCCGCCCAGATCATGAAAATGACAGCGTTCGACCACGCAGTGCGCGGCGCCGTCGCGGAAGGCGATGCCGTAGCTGCCGCACTGGGTAATCTCGCAATCGCAGAAAGTCACTCGGCGGGCGCCATTGCCCACAGTGATTGCTTGGCCGATGCCCGGCGCCGCCTGAGGGCCGGTGTAGCCCGTCGGCCCCAGGGACCAGTCGCAATGCCGGAAGGACAGGTTGCGGAACTGAATGTGTTCGACCCAGAGCCCGACCTCGGCGTCGCCCTGTAGGCGCAGCAATTCCTTACGGCAGGCGCCGATCATTTCGGTGTTCTCGGGCGTTTCGCCGGGCATTGGCCGATAGGTGAGCACGCCGCTCGTACGGTCCACCCACCA
>JAAZKQ010000025.1 GCA_012799755.1 Lentisphaerota bacterium
GACCGCCAAGCAGCCACAGACCGCCAAGCAGCCACAGACCGCCAAGCAGCCACAGACCGCCAAGCAGCCGCCCTTAAAAATAATCTGCGTTAATCCGCGTCATCTGCGGATAAAAACCGGTCTGATCCGGTCTGATCCGCCTGATTCCACTGAGAAGCCTCGGTCTATTGCGGTCAGCGTTTGATGCCGAAGGGCATGAAGCAGAAGTCGTCGTTCCAGGTGACGCGGTGCCAGGGCGCGAAGACACCCGGGTCTTTGTAGAAGACACCGGGCGAGACGCCAAGACATTCGCCTTCTTCAAGGTGCAGCGGCCCAAGCATGTTGCGGAGGCTGTTGGTCAGCTCGATTTCAAGGGTGTTCACGCCGGCTTTGAGGACGCCGGCGGGGATGGTGAAGGCGTAGTCGGGCCTGGTGATGGTGGCGAGCTCGCGACCGTTGATGCGGAAGACGGCGACCTGCGCGAAGAGTTTGGCGAAGGACAGCTCATAGCTGTGATTTTCTTCGCCGGGTTGCAAGGTGATGTCCTGGCTAAGCGTCATGGCGCCGGCAAAGAATGGGAAGCCGCATTGTTCGATGCGTTCGATGGCCACCTGGGTGGGCGGAGCGCTGAGGATGAAGTCGCCGCTGTAGCGGATGGCGTCGCGGTCGAGCTGGCTGAAGGTGCCGCCGGTGTTGACGCCGAAATTGCCGCAGAGGTAAATGGCTTCTATTTCGCTGTTGTAGGCCAGGCGGTTCTTTTCGGATTCGAAGACCTTGGCGGCTTCAATCAGCTGGTAGACGACGGGTTCCTGATGGAAAGTCGTGCTGAGCGTGATGGTGTTGAGGCCGGTGACGACGGCTTTGCCGATGTCAATGCGTTCGAAGGCCGGGTCGGCAAAGAAACCCTGCGACTGGTTGCTGATCGCTTGGCCGTTGACGCTGATGGCGAAGTGCTCGGGGCGTTCCAGGAGCAACTCCAGCGGCTGACCGAGGGGGTAGCTGCTGTCCGTGCGGAAGGTGAAGGTCATTTCCAGCTTGGCGTCCCGACGGAGCTTGAGCAGCTCGTCGTGGATGGTCAGCACGTACTCGCGGTCGGACTTTTTCTCGCCATCCACGCTGTAGGCGCAATACTCGAGGGTGAGGAGATTTTCGCTGCGGTCTTTGATGGCGAAGGTGTCGGGCAGCGCCAGAGAATGGGTCGGCTTGGCTGCCGGCGCGGCCGCGGGCACAGGCGTTTCACGAGCGATGAGGATGATGTCGCCGGCGGGCGCGAAGCGGTGTTGGACGCGCAGCATGCCGTCGGCAACGTTGTCGTAGGCGACGGGCACGACGCGGCCGAGTTCGGCGTCAAAACGCTCCAGGCCGTTGGCGGGGATGTAGAGGTCGGCGGTGACGTCTTTGAAGCGCTGGTTGTTGACGTAGTAGTAAAGCACGGCGGGTTTGCCGCCCAGGTCTTTGAAATAGCGGCGGGTGGCATGGATATCGCCGAGCTGGCCGGCCGGCGTGTCGAGCGCGGCCTTGTCGCTGCCCGGCGCGGCGACGCAGATGGGCGTGCCGGCGGCCATGGCGGCGGCGAGAAGGGCGTCGCGGTCGGCAAAGAAGCGTATTTTCTTCAGCAGGGGCGCGTTGTCGGCGCGGACGCCATCAATGTAGAAATGGCTGGAGAGGTCGTTCTGTTCGGCGAGGAGGACGCCGCCGGCTTTGGCGAATTGCTCAAGCAGCTGCACTTGTTTGCTGGAGAGATTGAGGATTTTGGGCAGGATGACAAGGCGGTAGCGCTGCTCGCCGACGATGATGGCGGCGCCGTCAACGCGGCCGTGCTGCTCCATGAGCGTTTCGTCGCCGTAATGGTGATTGACGTGTACGCCTTCGAGGGCGCTGCTTAGTGAGATGAAGGCGTTGGAGTAGGCGTTGACGAGCTCGTTGCCGCCAGGAGCGGCATTGAAGAGCAGGTGCGCGGAACTCTGGCCGTGGATGAGCAGCGTGTCAACGCTGATCCGGCCTTCGGCGAGCAGGGTACCGATGCGGGACATCTCGTCGTTGAATTGGCGGTAATAGCGCCACCACGGCTGGTGGATGAAGAGGGAGGCCGGATAGTCGCGTTTGCGGATGCCGCGCAGCGAGTAGCTTTCGAGGTGCTGGCAGAGCAGATTGACGCCGTGGACCATCTGCCACTGGTAGAGCCATTTGAGGTCGGCGAAGGACACGGCCCAGCCGCAGAGGGCGAAGGTCTCGGAGATGATTTGTTTCTTGCCGGTCTGAGCGGCGGCGCTGGCCAGCTGCATGGGGGTGGCCAGGCCCGGGAAGCGGCGGCCGAGGGCGTCCATGCCGGGGATGTGGAAGTATTGGTAATGGGGCATGGCGGCGCCATTGCTGGTGAGCTGGCTGAGGTAGGTTTCCTCGCAAACCAGGTGGCCGGTGAGTTCCCATTGGTGCTCGTTGCACCAGTCGTAGATGGGTTTGAAGAAGTGGTCAAGGAAGAGGCGGGTGGTCAGGCGCCAGAAGCGATAGCGGGTCTGCTCGTAGGCGCCGATTTCGCGGAAGAGCTGTGGAAGCAGGGGGAGGAGTTCGTCGCCGAAGGCCTGGCGATATTCGTCGGCATGCGTGAAGGACCAAGGAATGCCGCCGCGGGAAATCTGGGGCTCGTCAGTGAAGACGCCGCGCATGATTTTGCGTTCGGCCGGGCTGAGTTCCGCGTAGTAGCGCTCGTGGACGGCGGCAATGAAGGCCTTGGTGGCCTGGAGGGAGAGGGTATCTACGTAATAGGGATTGACGTCGAAGCGGGCGACGAGGAGGCGCGGCGCGACCTTGGCGGCGTCGGCGCTGAGTATGGCGCCATTGAGGTCATAGCAGGCGATGACGTTGCTGGTCTTGGCCAGGTCGGCGGCGTCTATTTCATTGAAGCGCAGATACTTTTGCTGGTAGGCGAGGCCCATTTGGGGGACAATGCCATCGGCGAAGCCGCTGGGCCAGCCATTTTCGTCATAGGCCCAGGGTTGCATGCCGTGTTTTTGAGCGGCGGCGATGGAGCCCTTGACGGCGTCGAACCATTCTTTGCTGAGGTATTCGGTGTGGAGGCCGCCGCGGGCGTGCATGAAGAAGCCGCCGATGCCGGCTTCGTTCATGAGGTCAATCTGGCGGGTCAGTTCGGGGACTTCCAGGCGGTCATTCCAGCTCCAGAAGGGAATGGGGCGGTATTCGGCAGGGGGATTGGCGGCGAGTTGGAGAGGGTCCATGATAACTCCTGCGTGGCTGTGGTGAATGATGATTTGGCGATGAGCAGCGTTCCTCCACCTGTCCCTTTTTCGGCTCAGCGCCTTGCGGCGGTCGAGGGTCAGGGCAAGACTTTTCTCCGCTGTTTATGTGACAATTTGTGATAGAAAGAGAGATTTGACATAGTGGTTGTATTTGTCAGGCATCCAGTAGTGCCCCCACGGGGCACTTGTTTTGGGGGTGTGCCTAGCCCCAGGCTGAAGCCTGGGGTTAAGCATGGTTAAGCGCCTACGGCGCAAATATATGCACAAATGATTGATAAGTAGCCCCTTGAATCGGCAACATGCAATATGTGGTGACAGGAAGCGATATTTGATAGCGCATAGTGGAATCATAGCCATCCCATGAGAGCTGTCGGACGGACGGCCCTGGAGTAACCACGGATGAACGCGGATAAGCTTTGGCAGGCATGTACCGTTTCCATCGTGTCCATATTGTCCATTGTTTCGTCAGTTGCAGGCGGTCACAAGCGCTTGGTGTCACAGCTTGTGGAATAGTTCAAAGATTAGGGCTGCTGGGTGATTTTGTAGTATTTGACGGCGTCGGGTGGGCGGATATTGGTCAGGTCGCCGCGATAATGGCGCAGCTGAGTAGGCACGAAGGGATATTTGCGCAGTTCGTCCTCATTGAGATCAATGCCCAGGCCGGGGCGTTCGGGGATGACCATGCGACCATTGAGGATAGTGAGCTCTTCGTCGCAGATGTCAGCGCGGTAGGGAACGTCGGTCATCATCATTTCGAGGATGATAAAGTTCGGCACGCAGGCCGCCAGTTGCAGAGTTGCGGCATTGGCGACCGGGCCGGAGGGATTGTGCGGGCAGAAGCCGATGTGCCGCGCTTCCGCTTCGGCGCCGAGGAAGCGCATTTCGCTGAGGCCGCCGGCGTGGGAGACGTCCGGCTGGATATAGTCGGAGCA
>JAAZKQ010000182.1 GCA_012799755.1 Lentisphaerota bacterium
GGGCCAGACATACCAGCCCGGGGCAACGCCCCGGGTGAAAAAGCGGCAAAAGCCCCAACGGGGCCAGACATACCAGCCCGGGGCAACGCCCCGGGTGAAAAAGCGGCAAAAGCCCCAACGGGGCCAGACATACCAGCCCGGGGCAACGCCCCGGGTGAGGCGGAATAACATTTTGAGCCCTGTAAGGGCGAAACATAAACATTGCAAGAAATGGCCTGCTGGGACCCAAGACCCCTATCCCCTGAAAATATCGAATGAATCGAACACCTGTGATTTCATCAAACGTCGCCTCTGTCGGCTATGGCGCCAACACCTTGACACTCGAAATAAAGTTCAAAAATGGCGACATATATCAGTACTTCCATGTCCCTGAAACCGTTTACCATGAACTGATGCGTGCTAATTCCATTGGTCGGTTCGTGAATGTCAAAATTCGCTACAATTATCGGTACGTCAAAACATGAGGTTATGACTATATGGCAGACACTCCTCGCCTCATTGAGCACGCCTTTCCGTTGAAGCAGGCGTCGTTGACGTCGGTGCATGAGAAGAATGTGCGGCATGGACATATTTCGACGCTGCACATCTGGCCGGCGCGGCGGCCGCTGGCGGCCTGTCGGGCGGCCTTGCTGGCTACGCTGCTGCCTGATCCGGGCACGCCGGAAAAGCGCCGCGAGCTGTGCGAACGCATCGGCGGCAAGGTGGTGGAAAAGACCGAACGGAAGAAAATGCCCAATGGCAAGATGTCTGAGCGCGTGAAGGAAGACATCGAAGGCGGCATCCTGAAATGGCTCGGCACGGCGCCGAAATCCAGCAACAAAAAGGCGTTGCAGGCATACCAGGACATCGCTGACACCCGCGAAAAGGAGCTGCAGTGGTTCCGGGACGAAATCCGCAAAGCATACAGCGGTCGGGCGCCGCGGGTGCTGGACCCGTTCGCCGGGGGCGGCGCCATACCCCTTGAGGCGATGCGGCTCGGCTGCGAAGCGACAGCGGTGGACATCAATCCGGTCGCCTGGTTCATCCTCAAATGCACCCTCGAATACCCGCAGAAGCTGGCGGGCAAGACGTATCCGCTGCCGGACTTCATCCTTGACGACGAAGCCTTCATGACGGATTTCTACGAGGCCCATCCCCATCTCGTCAACCGCACCAAAAAGACTAAGAAGCAGGCCAAGGAAGACAAGAACATCCTGCCGGGTTTTGCGAAGCCTGACTCCGGGCGCGCTCCCAAGGCCGATCTGGCCTGGCAGGTGCGGGCCTGGGGGCGCCGGGTGCTGAACGAGGCGCGCCAGGAATTGGCGTCCTTCTACCCGACCTACGCCGACTTCGAGACGCTGGGAACTTTCCAGGTGCCCTACGAAGCGCAGGAGATGCAGCTGGTTCCGCTTAAAGATGACGGCACCGCAAACATTGATGCGCTGAATGCGGAATTCTCGGAGGAATACCTGACCCAGAAGCAGAATCCGCGCTGGGTGGCCAAACCAACTGTCGCCTATCTCTGGGCGCGCACGGTGACCTGCAAGAACTGCCGCGCCACCGTGCCGCTGCTCAAGACCCGCTGGCTCTGCAAAAAAGACGGCAAGCGCGTACTCCTGACCATGCAGCCCAATCGCGACCGCAGCGGCGTGGTTTTCGGCATTGATGACAGGGTGCCGCTTCAGGGTGGCAACGCCGCCCAGCGCCGTGAAAATGACAAGCGCCTCGGCGCCGGCACCATGTCCAAGGCCGGAGCCCAATGCCCCTGCTGCTCAGCCATCATGACCATGGAGGACATTCGCTTTGAGGGAAAGGCCGGACGGCTCGGCATGCTTGCTACCGCCGTCGTCACCGAAAGCCAGACGACCAAGGCCTATCGGCTGCCGACCCAACACGAGCTCGACTGCGCGCAACGCGCCGAAGCCGAATTGGAACGAGTATTCGCTGACATCCCCTTCGGAATGCCGACAGAAGCAATGCCCAGCGAAAACGCATTGGGAATGCGAATACCAAAATATGGTTTTTCTCAGTGGCGCGACCTGTTCACTCCCCGACAACTGCTGGCCTTGGGAACGCTGGTTCGACAAGTGCGAAAGGTCGCTTTGGACGACAGTATCCCCCTGCCGCCCGAGTGGCGAGAAGCCGTCGCTGCTTTCCTGACACTGCTTGTCGATAAAACAGCAGATTATAATTCAACTGTATGTACATGGGCCACCTCGCGTGAATTAATTCGTGGAACATTTGCCCGTTTTGCAATCCCGATAACCTGGGATATGTCTGAGATGCCTGCGGTTAATGACGTCGGGGGGTCGGTGGTTGCGCAACTTGAGTGGATAGCGCGTTATATCGAAACGGCCCTCGACTCA
>JAAZKQ010000183.1 GCA_012799755.1 Lentisphaerota bacterium
AAGGCCCTCGTCACCCGCTACTCGAACAAAGAGGGCTACCGCAGCATCCGCTGTCTCTTCGTCGGCCTCATCATCGGCGAATTCTTCATTGTCGCCCTGGCAATGCTCCTGTCGCTTATCATGCAAAAACGCTTGGGCATTGACCTTAACCGCTGACCCCGCAACGGCCCCTGCCGGGCCCACCGGCAGCATCAGCCATGAATGCACAACCAAGCATAACCAACGCTGCCATCCCCGAACAACGCCAAGTGAGCTGGGCGGTCTCCTTCCAGGTCAGCTGGGCGGGCATTCGGCGGCGTTTCTTTCGCTCGTTGATCACCATGTCCGGCGTGGTTCTGGCCATCGCCTTCCTTACCTACATGCAGGTCATGAACGACATCGTCCGCGCGCTGGTACGAGCCGACGACGCTGTCCTGAACGTCCTCCTGCAACAAGCCGGTGTGGACATCTACGCCGGTGACGCGCCGGACCGCATGATGGTGCTGCTCATCGTGCTGTCTCTGCTGGCCTGCCTGGTGGGCATCATCAACTCCATGCTCATGAGCGTCACCGAACGCATCAAGGAAATCGGCACCCTCAAATGCCTCGGCGCGCTGGACGGCTTCATCGTCCGCTCTTACTTCATTGAGTCCTCCGTGCAGGGCATCGCCGGCACCGTTCTTGGCTGCCTGATCGGCTTGGCCGTCGCCATCGCCATTGCCACCACCAACTATCACGGCTACATCGCCGCCAACCTGCCCCTGCTCAGCATCCTGCGCTCGCTGGCCATGTCCCTGGGCATCGGCACGCTCCTGTCCGTCATGGCCGCCATCCTCCCGGCCTATATCGCCGCCCGTAAACAACCCGTTGACGCGATGAGGGTCGAAGAATGAAAGCAGCCGACGACATCATCATCACCGCCCGAGACGTTACCAAAGTCTACCAGCTCGGCGCCGAAGAGGTCCACGCTCTCCGCGGCATCAGCCTCGACGTCCGCCGCGGCGAATACCTGTCCATCCTTGGCCCCTCCGGCTCCGGCAAATCCACCTTCTTCAACATGGTCGGCGGCCTCGACCGCCCCACCTCCGGCGGCATCAGCGTTGATGGCTGCAATCTTCAAGACCTCAATCAGAAACAGCTCGCCTGGATTCGTTGCCACAAAATGGGCTACATCTTCCAGTCCTTCAACCTGATCCAGACCATGACCGCCGTCGAAAATGTCTCCCTGCCGCGCATCTTCGCCGGTGAATCGCCCGCGAAGGCCCGCGCCGCCGCCGCTGAAATCCTTGAGATGGTCGGCCTCGGCCACCGCCTCACTCACCTGCCCTCGCAGGTCTCCGGCGGCCAGCAGCAGCGCATCGCCATCGCCCGCGCCCTGGTCAATCGCCCCGGTATCATCCTCGCCGACGAGCCGACCGGCAACCTCGACCTCCATACCGGCGAAGAAATCATCCAGCTCCTCGCCGACATGAAAAAACAGTTCGGCATCACCATCATCACCGCCACCCACGACATGAAGATGCTCAGCGCATCCGATACTGTCGTCTGGATCAAGGACGGTCGCGCCGACCGCATCGCCCGCAAAGGCGAATTCGAAGTGGCCATCGGCACCATTGACGGCAAAACCATCGCCTGAGCGCCACAGCCGCCGGGACCATCCCGCTACGGTTCCACGCCGACGTTTTCCGCCATCATCTCTGCGTAATGCAGGAAGAAATCACTGCTCCACAAGTTGAGGGAGTCCTGCTCGCGCAATGGCAGAAACCGTTGCACATCCCGCCGGGCAAGGGCCCAGTCAATGGTGCCGATGACTGAACGCAGGGTCGCATTCACCCAAGGCCAGGTAAAGCTCGTACCCTTGCCGGACCACGGCCCGGACTGCTCAAGAGCATTCGCCAGCAAGGCCAGATCGGGACGTGTTTTCCGGGCCACATACCAGACAAAATCATACCAGTCGCGACCTTTGGTATAGGGGCGGCAGAGAAGAGCGTGTAACTTCAAGGCAAAACTAGACTCAAGAGTCTGCGTCGTCAGCGCCGCAGTCACGGGAAAACTGATGTAGCTGGTCGTAAAGGCCGAGCCCGATGGTGGATTGCTGTCAAGCTCCAATTTGATCCTGAACTTGCGGGTTGCATGGCGCTCAAAAGGCAGGCTCAATGCCGGCATCCTGCTGAGGGAATCCGTTTTCAGAAAGGCCTTGCGCACGGCCGTATGCGGCGAGGACTTGTCCTGATACTCGAGTTCAATGCCATCGCCGGCGCAGTCGGCGCAAACTGCCTCCAAGTACGGTTGCCAACGAAACGCGGGATCGGGTTCTTTGAGCAGAAAATCCAAGTCCTCGGAAAAACGGTTCAAGCCATTGACAATCCGCAGGCAGGTGCCACCGTGAAAGATTGCCTCTGTGAACAAACCGGCACGCGACAGACTGGCAAGCACATAAAGCTGCAAGAGCTCCTGCAACACATTGTCCTGCTCTACTGCGTTCGCAGGCGCCATCTCGCGCAGTTTCGCACTGAGAACCTTATCCAGCACTACCAATCGCTCCTTTCAAGCCTTTCAGAAAAGCGCCGACCCGTCGGCTGCGAAAACCCTCCACGATCTCATCAAGCCTGTCACAAGAAATCGCCGCCAAATCGTCCTCTTCAATGCGCAGAGATTCAGTCAGATAGTCCAGGCCATTTTGTTTCCAAACGACATCCTTGTTAAGATACACCCAGTCGGCAATCGCACGCAGGGGTGTCGCCACAAAGGCCCAGGCATCACGGGCGACCAACAGCGCCTCAACGCCGGCCCGCGGCGCCCGCGTCGGCACGCGTTGAAAGCTGAACACCCCAAGGGGCGTGTGATAGTCACGGCTACGAAAGACCGTCACACTGCTGACTTGATAAACCGCTTCCGGAATCAGACCGTGATAGGACAAGGCCGACTCCAGGCTGATGTGCGAAGGCGCATGCAGACTCGCCGCCAACACAAAGGGATGCGGAGAGCTCTTCCGGTAGGGCGCAGCCAAGACATACAATCCGGGCTTCAAACGCAAAACCTCGCCGGCATGAACGGCCCGATACACCAACAAGGCACGCGCACCAGCACTGCTGGCCGGAAACAAGTTGCCAATCACCGTATCGTCAAACAGACCACCCGGTGGCCCCAACTCGAAAACACGTTCTGTGAGTGTTTGCATTTTTACCTTGAAATTACTATTTTCGTAATTCTATTGCAAAAATATAGACATACCCGCGTGTAATGCAAAGCGGACACACCCGCGCCTCGGCACCCCGCCCGTAACCGGTCACCCATTGATATTCGCTGCACAGTCGGGAAACAGGCGCATGGCGCCCCCCTGGCGGGCTCATGTCACGCTGCGGGCTCAAAGCCCGCAGCACAACCGGAAAACAAGCGTGGATGGTGCCGCAGAACGGACAGGAAACAGGTGCTTGTCCACAATGTCCACAATGTCCACTTTATCAAAGAGTGACCGGTTACACCCGCCCGGTAATCCTCCCTGCGGACTCATACGCCGATGCACAAAGCTATGGCATCAACGATGTTCTTCAGTTGCCAGGCCGTAACCCGACCAAGACAACGCTGAAAACGCCGAATTGAGATTGATTTGACCTGAAAGCTGTCAGCGCCCGAAATCTTGAGCAAGCCATTGTCGCTCGTAGGAGCAAGTCGGGTAAACCACACAAAATCTTCATAGCGCTCTTTCCAATCGGTGATGGGAACAACGATGCGCAAAGGCAAACGCCCGACCGCATCGTCGTTGACGACAACTGCCGGTCGGCGCTTGGCTATCTCCGAGCCCGCCGCTGGATCAAAATCCACCAGCCAGATTTCGCCGCGCCGAGGGCTCTCCCCGTCATCCATAGCCATCGCTGAACTCGTCTTTCTCGTAGGCCTCACAATCCGTCAGGTCGTGATTTGTCTCATACTCCGTTGCTGCGGCCTCCGCCACCGTCAAAAGCCGATGCTGCCGCTCATCGCGCACCGCATTACGCAATTTAGAAGCAGGCAGCGCCTCCGGCGCAAGGCCGGCAAGCTCGTCCTCGGGGCATAGCGCCCTAGCCTCATCGCGGTCAATCAGCCCTTCGGCCAACGCGCGCGCCGTCAGCTGTCGCAAGCGCATGGGCTCTTCCTGGTTGCCACATCCAATCGGCTCACAATGCTTCCAACCACGACGACCGAACTCAGCCCAGAGCGTCGTATAGCTCTGTTCCGTGATGACCTTGTGCGCCCTGGCGACATAGAGCAAGGCAGCCATACTCATGCCATAACGCCGCTTCAACATGACCAATTCATGCAGGGACAAGCTCTGCCGGCGTTCGCCCAGTTCTCGCTTGACGACCGCCGGCGGCACCAGCAAAGACGCCGCAAAGCGTTGCGCCAGTCCCTCAGCGGTCTCCTCCGGCAGCCCGTCGCTATCCATGATGACATGACCAATTGTATGCGCCAAGTTGAAGCGCCGCTGCTCACTCGGCGCCTGCCCATTAAACACCAACAGCGGACGGCGCCCATGAATCATGCCGGCAAAGCCGGCAAAACAGTCACTGCAAGCGCCATCATCCATGCTTACAACAATGGCGCCATGCATTTCGGCTGTCTGACACAGAGACAGGATCGGCGCGCAGCCGAGTCCCCACGCCTGCCGCAACGCGCTTGCCGCTTGCTCAGCGTCCGCGTCAGTCTGCACAGACCGCCGGTGAGGAAAGTCCAACCGGTCAGCGGTGGGAACGATGTCGAAAAGACGACAGGCTTTTTCCGCGATTTGTTCAGCTTGGGCCTTGATGCGCTCCGACCATAGTTTGCCCGGCCGGTTCTGACAACGAAACGCGAGCCAGTTGATCGTCAACGGCTCAGCACCTAGAAAATAGCCCGACGCAACCCCCAATTCCTTGCCCAACGCGCGCACAATACTCGCCGCAGGTTTGCGTTTGCCCAATTCGTAATTGGACAAGGCCGCCCGCGTAATCGGAATATCTCTCGCGCTGAGCCGCTTCGCGAGTTCCGCCAAACTCAGCCCCGAAGCCAATCGTGCCTGCTTAAGTCGTCGCGCTAGCATATCTGCAAACTCCTTTCGCTGCGTTGACATAATTTAGATAAAAAACACACTTTGTCAACACTAAAAACAACAGGCGGACCGGCCCCGAGTAACCGGTCAGCGGTGGGAACGATGTCGAAAAGACGACAGGCTTTTTCCGCGATTTGTTCAGCTTGGG
>JAAZKQ010000184.1 GCA_012799755.1 Lentisphaerota bacterium
CCCCATGCGGACAGCGGCTACACGTTAGTCAGCGAACAGGAAGGCGCCTTGAGCATCAGCATGCAGAACAGCACCGCCGGCCATGTCCAGCCCGGCGTCGCGCAGCGCCTGGGCGATTTCTGGCTGTGGCTGCAAGATAATGACGGCGAAAGCGCGTTGCGGCGCCTCCCTGAGTGGTTTCGCGACCGCGGTCAAGTCGTCCCCGCCGACCGCCCAGCCTGGGTTCCCCGCGTCACCCTGTATTCTTTCCATCCCGGCGGCAGCATCGGCAGCAGCTGGCAAGACTGGGGCGGCTTCGCGCCCAGCACGGCGCAACTGCCACGCATAGCTGAGCTCGGCTGCAACACCCTGTGGCTACTGCCCCTGGAAGACCGCAGCCCCTATCATCCCCGCGATTACTACAAGTTCATGGACGGCATCGGCACGGGCGACGAGTACCGCCGGCTGGTCAACACCGCCAAGGCCCTCAAGCTGCGCGTCTGGCAGGACATCGTTCCCCACGGCGGCTCAAATACCTACCCCCGCGCCATCGAACACCCCGAATGGCTCGCGCAGGAGGAAGACGGCTCCACGCTGAGTTATTGGTGCTTTGACTTCAACTGGCCAGAGTGGATTGACTATATGAAGGACGTCGCCCGCCATTACGTCCGCGACTACGGTATTGACGGCTATCGCATGGATGCCTGCAGCGGCAGCAAAATCAACAACTGGAACCCGGCCATACCCTACGCTCGCGCCAGCATGGCCCGCAGCCAGGGCGGCCTGGCCATGCAACGCGCCATCCGGGAAGGCGTCCGCGAACACAATGCCGAGGGCAGCACCCTCGCTGAAGCCGGCAACGGAATCTTCGGGGTCACCAGCGATGCCATTTATGATTTTGCCATGTGCTACTCGGTTTTCCCGGCCATGCGCGCGGCCGAGCCCACCCAATTCGTCGCCAATTTTCGTCGCTGGCTGCACGAACAGCAGTACGGCAATGTGCCCGACCTGGTTACCCTCCGCCATATCGAAAGCCATGACAGCCTCCGCGCCGAGTGGCAATATGGCCCGGCGCCCATGCGGGCAGCGCTTGCCGTCAGTGCCTGGATCAAGGGCATGCCCATGATCTACCAGGACGCTGAGGACGGCCATGGGCCAGTCATCAAAAAAATCTTCGCCCTGCGCAATGGCCTTTATGAGCAGGACGCGCCCAGCGTTGATTACCTCGCCGTAACGACAGCGCCCGGCGTCTTCGCCTGCCTGCGCCAAGCCGAACTGCCGACCCGACCAGACGGCGCTTTCGCCTGGGAACAACGCGGCGGCTGGCGCGCCAGCGTCGCCTTGGTCAATTTCAATCCCACGGAGACCGCGTGCCCTGTCGTCCTGCCGCTGTCAGCTCTGCCGGCGACCTTACGGCAGGAAAAGAGCTGCCGTGATCTGTGGAGCGGGCAAGTCCTCCCCCTGCGCCCCTCAGCTGACGGTCAGGCTCTGGAAACCAACCTGAGCTTGCCGCCCTTCGGTCTGGCCATGCTTCGCCTGGGCAGCAGCGAACTGCCACCCATGCCACCAGCAAGACTGGCGGCCGCGCCACGCCTGCTCCCTTACGAGCTCAGCCTGATTGACAGTATCGGCAAGGCCCAGGCGCTCAATGACGCGCTCAACAACAACGGCGAGTTCCGTCATCGCGTCCAGGGCCACGAGTGGAGCATCAGCCAAAAACGCCTCGCCGACGGCGCCCTGCAGATCACGGCAAGCGCCCCCGCCGACCTGAAGGAGCCCAGCGGACTCCTCCTGCGGCTGCCCATCGCGACAGGCGAGTCCTGCGACTGGTTGGCCCAGGCCGCCGCCGGTGTCTGGGAAGACCGCTTCCGCACCCGCCACCCGCATTTCGACGGCAGTGCGCGCAACATCTACCACCATCTCCAAGGCGGCAATGTGCTGTGGAACAGCCTCCAGAATCCCTTCGGCTTCAGCGACAAGGAAGCGCGCCTGGCCTTCCGCAGCGCCAAGGGCAGCCTGGAGCTGGCCTTCGCGCCCGACGCGTTGCCCGCGCTGGCCTGCATCCTTGACCGTGTTGATGACGACCATGTGCCGCATGTCTTCCTGCGCTGGGGTGTTGGCGACGACGCCATCGGCAACGCCGTCCGCAGCTTCACCTTCACCCTGCGCCAAGCCACGCCCTTCGCCGCCACGCCCGCCGCCGGCGGCACCGGTGATCCGCACCTGCTGCCCATGGCCGGCGGCTGGCGTTTTGACA
>JAAZKQ010000185.1 GCA_012799755.1 Lentisphaerota bacterium
AGAGGCCGAGGAACACGAACATAAACGGCGCTTCTCCCAGGGCGACGCTCCGCCTTCGGCGTCGTTTTGCCCTGGGCTATCGTAGCTCGCGCTTTCAGCGCTCAAATGCCAGGGAGAAGATGTTTTGGCGGCAGGGCGGTCAGAATGATTGCAGGCACAGAGTTATCAATGAGTCCTGACCAGTTACGGGAAAAGGTAAGCGCTCGGCCATTGACTTTGTGGACAAGGTGGACATTGTGGACAGGCACCTGTTCCCTGTCCGTTCTGCGGAACCAAGCGCCTGTTTCCCGGTTGTGCTGCGAATATCAACGAGTGACCGCTTACGTGAAAAGTGCAGTCATTCCTCGGGGCGGCTGTTTTTTCGTGTCATGGCTGGCTATATTGCACTAGCAGCAGATAAACAAGACTGGAACATAGATAACGCGAAGGTTCAGGTACAGGAATGACAGCGACTACCAACGCCCCAGTTTGCTACGTACGGGTCCGTGTTCAAGGCATGGAACCGGTCTGCTACACCGTCAGCCGTTTTCCCTGTCGCATTGGTCGAGCCGCCAATAATGACATTGTCATACCAGATAATTCCGTGTCGAGTCTCCACGCAGTTTTTGCCCAGAGCTCTCAGAACGGCATCGTTCTGGAGGATCAGTGGAGCACCAACGGCATCTATCTGGGCACGCAGCGGGTCAGTCAAATAGCCATTGATCATCCCTTGCAGCTGGTGATGGGCCGGGTGAAAATGGATGTCGCTCTTGACCCGGCCGACCTTGAGGTCACAAGCGCTGCGGGAAGCGACAGCGCGGCGCAGGCAACGACATTCCGTAAAATCAGTCCCCAGCCCAGCGCGCCAAGCGGCGGCGCCCCTGCCGCAAGCAGCAGCGGAGCCGAAGGCGATGTCGTCAGAACTGGCGGCTACCGTGTGCCTCTGCCGGCCGAGCCCATCGCCGGCACTCCTGCCGCCACCATCAGCAAGCTCACCGGCAGTGGCCGGCAGGGCATCATCTGTCCGCACTGCTGGCATCGCTTTGATGTGGATGAATTTCTCTTCATCGCCCGGCACCAGAGCCTCATTGGCGACCCCGTGCTCGGCGCGGATGCTGCTCAGCGCTTCCTGCCATCGCGTTTCACCAAGGAGGGCAATGCGCTGGACGTCGCCGGCATGAGCTGTCCGGACATGGCCTGTCCACGTTGCCACCTGCGCATTCCCCAGGCCGCCAGTGAAATGCCGCCGCTCTTCCTCTCCATCGTCGGCGCCACCGCCAGCGGCAAGTCCTATTTTCTCACCAGCATGACCTGGGAGCTGCGCAATACCCTCTCGCGCAACTTTGCCATCTCCTTTACGGATACCGATGCCGTCAACAATCAGATTTTGAACGACTTTGAGGAAACGGTCTTTCTGCACGCCGATGACCAGGAGCTGGTGGCGCTGCGCAAAACCGAACTCCAGGGCGAGCTCTACAATCAGGTATTGTTGGACAACATGCTGATCAATCTGCCCAAGCCCTTCATGTTCACCATCACCCCGGCAGAACACCACCCTAAATACGAACAGGTTCGCCAGAGCATGTCGCGGACATTGGTGCTCTATGACAATGCCGGCGAGCATTTTGAGCCGGGGATGGACTCGGTAGACAACCCGACCACCCAGCATCTTCTCCATTCGGATACCATTTTCTTCCTCTTTGACCCCACCAAGGACGTCCGCTTCCGCCGCCGCCTCAGCGACGTCAACGACCCGCAGCTGGCGGCGACTTCGCGGGTGCAACGGCAGGAAATCATTCTCACCGAGATGATCAACCGCATCAAGAAGTACTCGGGCATGCGCAGCGGTCGCAAGACGGCAAAAACCCTGATTATTCTCGTATCCAAATTCGATACTTGGAAGCAGCTTTTGGATGCCGAGGTGCCCCGCGAGCCTTGGCAGTGGGACGCCGACAGCAATAGCTGCGCTCTTGATGTCGCGACGATTAAAAATGTCTCCTTCGCCCTGCGCCATCTCCTGGAGCAGGTCTGTCCGGAGGTCGTTTCCACGGCGGAATCCTTTGCCGGCGAAGTCCTTTATCTGCCCAACAGCGCATTGGGTCATAGTCCGGAACTCAACGAAGCCACGGGCATGATCGGCATCCGCCCGCGGGATGTCGAACCTCTTTGGGTGGCCGTGCCCATGTTATATTTCTTCTATGAGCGGGGCTTCATCCAGGACGTCCGACCGGAAAATCGCGTGCGGCATGCTGAGACGCCGGCGAGCTGCAAGTTGTCGGGCGACATCTACTTTGTCACTCTGCCGGGCTTGAAGAAGCCCTTGCAGGTTCCGCTGTCCTATGCCGGCAGCCAGTTGCGCTGTCCGGGAACGGACATGTGGTTCAGCATCACGCCGGAGTCTGAGCGGGGAGGAGCTTGCTGACATGGCTTACGAGTTGGTCTATACATCGGCTGAACGGGGGCTGCGTCCTGGCACGCGCGGCTTCTGCACAGTCGCCCATACTCGTGGCATGCCTCCGCGGATCATTCAGCTCTTGGAAGCGATCAGCACCTACAAGAATGTCTATGCGGTTCATGAAGAAAACATCGCGCAGGAGCCGGTGTCCTGGAGTCATTATCGCAGCAATTTGACTGGTCGCAACACCAGCATTCTCTCTCGGGTATCGGCGGTGTCGGCCGACCACACCAGCCGTTCCAACAAACTGGCGCACCATGTGCTGGTGCATGAAAGAGAGCACTGCGCCGGCGGCCCCGTGTGGGTCAGCACTCGTGAGGGCTTCTTCCTCAGTAGCTGGAACGAGGCGCCCCACTATTTTGAGAGTCCAAAAGTCATCCCCACTGGCGATAGCGACGATTGCCAGGCCCAGGCTTGGCAGGCACTCACGGGCGACGCCGGCAATGCCGCCCGACTGGCGATGGCTTTCCGTAGCGACCCCAGCGCCGTGCAATTCATCGTCTTCGAACCCGGCATGGACACGCTGTCCCTGCTGGGCGAGTCACTGGCCCTGCTGCCGCGGCGGGAACGCTGGCAAGTCACTTACAATAGCTATTTTACCAGCTTGCCTGCGGGCGTCACCTGTTGCTGGCGTTGTTGCCTGCCCGACTCGGAAATCCTTCGCGACGCCCGCCGCAATCCCCGGGCTCAGATCATTGACCTTACCGCGCCCTTGTCGCCGCCGGCAGATGACCCCCTGGTCAAACTTGCCCGCGAGGGCGGTCCCCAACCACCGGAAGAAAGCAAAAAAGAAGCGGACGAGGCGGCTGCCAAGCCCCGCTTTGTGACCTTGCCCAATCGCAATATCAACATGTTGAGTATGAAGCCACGCAAGCCCGATAATTTCTAGCTTCAGGCGATGGATGTCCCGTCCTTGCCGCAAGCAGCCCGTGCGGCGGGGCAGAGGGCCGCCATCAAAGAACAGCAGGTGACGAGCATGACTCCTGAACAGCAACTCATCCAACAGATCAAGCAATTGATTGAACACGGCGAAATTGACCGCAATCCCTTGGTAGAGGACTACGCGGAGCAGTTTGCCGAACTCTGCCGATCGGCAAACGAACGCTTACTGCGTTGCCGTGACTACATCGAAAAAGGCATGCGTTCCGAAGCAGTGCATGAAGCGCATACCGCGCCGGACCTGCTGGTTCTGAGCGAGCTGCTGCAATTCGAAGGTCTGAAAAAGTGGCGCAACATCTGCGCTGACATGGAGCTGGCCGTCTTTCAGCCTCTCAACGAGGAACTGCTTGCCAAACTTCGTGCCGAGTGCGTTCGTGAACAGGAATTGACACCGCTCCTGAAGGAATACCGCCGCCTGGTTTACCAAGGCGACCGGAAGGGCTGCATCACGGTATTGCGCCAGATCCGCGAAAAAGACCCTGACAATCCAAGCTGGGCCGGCAACTTGCAGCCCTTGGAAGAGGAAACTATGGCGGAAACGGTGGCGGCCGTCGAAGAAGCCATCGGCAAAAAAGACTTGTCCCGCCTAAACGTTCTCTATGACGATTTGACCAGCCCATATCGTGTAGTGGCGCCGCCGGCAGATGTTCTTAGAAATATGCGCTTGTTGCTGATGCATGACCGCGCCGAGGCGCTCCATAAGGAGGGCAACGCTGTTCTTCAGCGTCTCCAGCAGGCATTGGCAAACGACGTGCCGGAAGAACTCGAAGTCGTGACCGCCAGCGCTGAAAAACTCGCTGCTGACGAAGCTTTCCTGCACATTCCCGATGGCTGGGAGACGGCCCTCAGCGCGGCCCGTGACAAGTTGGCGGCCATCGCCAGACGCGAGCAAAAGAAGGCCGAATTCAGCCAAGCAGTGGCAGTGCTGCAAGAGCAACTGACAGCCAACGAACTCAGCGAACTGGCGCTCCGCCACGAGTGGGAGCGCCTTTGCGCCTGGGAAATGCCCGTGCCGGAGTTGCTCCGTAGACAAGTGATGGAAACCTTGGACGACATGCAGACTCGGCGCCGGCGCCGAGAGCGCAATATCAACGCCGTTATTGTCATCAGCACACTGTTGCTGCTGTTGCTGCTGGGCACATTCCTGCACTTCCGCATCACCCAGCGGCGTCGCGCCGCTATTTTTACCGAGATGGAACGCATGTACAGCACTGCGCAGTATGAGCAGCTTAGCAGGTACATGGCGCATATCGCTCGTGTAGACCCCGACTTCATGCAGAGCTTACAGGTGCGAAGCATGCGCCAGGGGCTCATTCGCGCACTTCGTGAACTCAACAAGGCCGGTGAACGCTATGATCGGGCAATGGCCAGCCTGGAAAGCATCCGCGAAAATGCATACGAGGGCATGAGCGCCGAAAGCATCGAACAACTTCTCGCCGAGGCGACCGAAATGGCCTATGACGACGAGGAAAAGAACCAGGTCGAAATCTGGCGTCGTACTTGGCAAAGCTGGCAGCAGCGACAGCGCCGCGATGCCGACAACGAGTTGCAACGACTACTTGGCCTCTATAACACCGCCCGCCAAGATGCAAAAAAGCAGCCCTATGCGGATTTAGCCCGCGAACACGAAAAAATCAGCGAATTGACTCTCGCTTTCAAGCAGGCCGCTTTGCGGCTCACTGCCGCCAGCGACGCGGTTGCCCAGGCGTTCCATGAAGCCAACGAAGACCTTGGTGTCTGGGAGCGGGATTGGGCACAGCGCCGTAATGAGGATGTCGCCCGGCAGCAGAGGCTCCAGGTACTACAAGGGGATATTCCCCGGGCCTTGCCGGACCTGCAACGCTATTTCTTGCTCTTGCAGGAATACTGCGAGTTGGCGCCGACGGCACCGGAAACCCTCCATTATCGGCGTCTTCTTGATCAGCGCCAACACTACGAGAAGGTCGCCGCTCTGAACAGCGTCACGGTGGGCGCTCTGCCATTGCCTGCGGATCAAATGCAGATGCTGCAACAGCTTCTTGCCGAACAGGCACAAGGCTCGGTCTGGGAGTCCGATCTGCAACGCTGCCTGGCCATGGCCGATGAGCGTCAAGCCATGCTCGGGCAAATCAATGCCATGCTGGCACTCAATCCCGATATGCTCAATGTGACGACTTTGCGTTACCGTCACCGAGGCGGTCCCGGAATGTGGCAGCTGCTTTATTCGCCAAAACCACTCATCGAAGGCAAGGAACGCAACGAGAACAACGAGGAAACCCGCATCTTCTTCGGCAATATCTACTATTTCCGCAATGACGACATGCCGACCCTGGTTCATACCAAGGACGTTTTTCCGAACCGCCTCAATGAAAGGGACTTCGAAATTGACATCAAGCGCCAGGCACAGGATAATCTCTGCGCCCATGCGCGCTTCCTCTATCAGCTGGTCGCTGAAGCCAACGAAGCGCCATTGCCGGCTGTGCACTTGCTCAATAGCTTGGATAGCCTGGTCGCCAATCAGGACATTGAGCCGATACCGAAATTGTGGTTGCTCAGGGCGATCATGGACGTCTTGCAGACACATTGCCGCACACAGCTGCCGGAATGCGCCGCTTGGTTGGAGTTCCTTGATGGCATTGACAGCAATACGCCGTGGATGAATCCAGACTACCCACCGACAAAAGAGGCTAATGCCAGGATCAAGCGCAGGATTGCCGAACTGCCGGCGTTTTCAGCCTTTGCGACGCGTATGCAGACATCACTGCGGGTCATGCAGGAAGCCCTGAATGCCAAGCCACGCTGCGTTGGCTGTATGCAGGTTGACTCCCCAGGCGAACTGAAGCCGATCCTTAGCGAAGCGCAACCCGGCGAACTGTGGGTACTGGTTGCCCCTTCCGGCCAGCAAGCGCCGTACTTCTTGATGCTTGCCGGCAACGACCTTTCTCTGCGTTCCGACGCCCTGCGGGTCTGCTTCCCAGGCATCCTGCTGTTTACCCCCGCGCGGAAGCAAGGAAGCGCGAACCGCCTTATCAGCCTGGGTGTCAGTGATGCCGACAAGGCTGTTATCAGCAAACCCGCGTCCTGGCCGGCAAATGTCTGGTGAGCTGGCCGGCAATTGACAAGGATTGCTCCAACGTCCACTACTCATGAAGATGCCAGTCAAAAAAATAGTCGGTCTTGACATTGGCTGCGCCAGTGTCAAGGCGGTGGTCTTTCATTGCAGCGGCAAGAAGGCCCAGCTGGAGCGCGTCGAGGTCTTCCATGCCCGCGATGAGGGCATCCTGAGTGACGACGAATTGTACAGCAGCATCCGGGATTGGCTCAAGTCTCACGGCCTGGACCGTAGCCGCATTACGCTCGGCATGCCTCAGTATCTCAGCACCACCCTGGTTCGGGACCTCCCGGGCGTGAACCGCGGCGCGCTGGAAAACTTGGTGCGCATGGAGGCAAAACAGCTGGCGGGGCTTTCCGACGAGGCCTTCGTGCTGGATTTTCAGCCTCTGCCGGCAGGCGGCGGCCGCAATCATCCGGTGCTCATGGCGCTGTGTCGGGAAAACGCCGTTCGCGAACGTCTGGGGCACATGCAAGCCGTTGCTTTGCGCGTTGATGATCTGGCCATGACCGGCTTAGCCATGGTCAACGCCTTTGCCCACCTGCAACCCGAGGCCGCCCAAGCAAAAACGCCGATCTTGCTGCTGGATTTGGGACATGACAACGCCACCGCCGCCGTATGGTATGCCGGGCAAGCGCTTTTTATGGCTTCGTTACTCTTTGCCGGCGAGCGTTTTGAACAGGCTCTGAACGCAAAAAGCCGCAAAGGCGGCACGCTTGCCGAGGTCAATCTTGCTGATGAGGCGCCACAGTCGCCCTTTATCGCCGCCGCCCGGATGCTGGAAAACGAAATTCACGCCGCCGTCGAACACTGGCGCAATCAGGAAGTGCCGGAATTGGCCGATAAGCCCATTGAAAAAGTGTTTCTCTGCGGTGGCGCCAGTCGTCTTGAGGGGCTCGCCGAATGGCTGCAAGACCGCCTGGAATGTTCCGTGGAGCAGCTTGGCCCGACCTTGGACGGGCGGCTCCGCCCGGAATTGACTGTTGCCTACGGCTTGGGCTTGCAGGGCGCTTCCCGCGCTTCGATCAAACTCTCGCTCCTGCCGGAAGAAATCCGCCGACAGAAGAAGCGTCTCGCCCGGGCGCCATTTCTGGCCGCCGGACTCTTGTTGTTTGTGCTCACAGGGCTTGGTCTGGAGCTGGCTTCCTGGCGTCGTAACGCCGATATTTTAGCCAAACTCACCAGCATCAACAGCCAGCTGGATCAATGTGGCCTGCTGGTTTCCAGGTTGGAAAGCACCCGGGCGGCTTTGCAAAGTCAGGAAAGCAAGCTCATCCCGCTGGTGGCAGCCGGCAATCAGGCCAGCCGTATTGCCATGGCCTTCGCCGAACTGGGCCGCACTCGCGGCGAAAATGATTGGCTGGTTTATTTAGGTGACGAATTGAGTTTTCAGGCTACTCGCGCCGCCGCCGTGGCTCAACGCGGCCAACGCAAAACAAGCGGCGGCAGTGCCGCTCCGCCACCTGTGATCGCTCCCGGCGGCATGTTCGGGGCGCCCGCTGCCGCTGGCTGGGGGCAAGCGCCTGAGCAGTCGCCTGGCGGCGAATTTCCCAATCGCTGTTTGCCCGCCGAGGTCAAATACGCCGAGGCCTTTATCGCTGCCGGCTATACCGAACGACAGGAACAGGAACAGGTCTATGAATCTGTTCGCGGCTTGGTTCAGACTCTCAATCAAAGTGGCCGTTTTGACCGGGTGGACATTTTGCCGGAGGCGGACTGCGATGGCCGAGAAGACATCTTCGCGCCTTGGCTGGAATACAACAAGCGCCTGACGGCGGCGAGTGGCTCAAAGGGCTACCGGAACTTCACGATCCGCATGCCATTCGCTGAACGCCATATCCGTCCCCCCAAGGCGCCGCCGGCGCCAAAGAAGGGAGGACGACGCAAATGAAAAACTGGCTTTACATCCATCGTCTCCTCTTTGGCATCGCAGCGGTCGCTGTTGCTGTGCAGCTGATGGTCTTCGTCGTCATTCTCCGGCCACAGAAAAGCGCCATCGCTGAACAACGCGCGAATATTGACAAGAAACGCCAGCGGCTCACTGGGACAGAATGGCCGTTGCAGGCGGACGTGCTCAACAAATACCATTCCACGCTAGTGGCCAAACTCGAAGGCCCCGGCGGCATTCAGGAGCGTTCCCATCAACTCATGCGACGCGCCGCCGTGACCTTCCAGGCGCGCATCGCCCGCAATCACGAACACGCGGCGGGCTTTATGCGGGGCGTGTCCCGTCTTGACTACCAGGAGGAATTCAATCGCGTGCAACGGCGCGCGGCGGGGCAGGGCGTGTATCTCTCACCTGAGCTGCTCAATCTTGCCGAGGACACCGCTATTCAGCATATCTACCAAGCCATGCTGCAAGTCTGGGCGCTTGATTCGCTGCTTGATATCGTCCAAAACAGTGGCATAAGCATTGCCAAACACCAGCAGTTGTCCAGCGTGATTGACGGTGCGAAGCACCCGGCCGCCCTGATAGCCATGCAGCCTATGCAGGCCTACTTTGCCGATGCCAAGGCCGCTCAGCCCTACCTGCTCGAATTCCCCGTTCGCCTGACCCTCGTCGGTCAAGAAGAACAATTCATGGCTTTCCTGCAAGGACTTGACAGCGACCAGGTGTTCATACCCGTTCAGCGCTTCGAGTGCCAACTTCAAGCGCCCAAAGCCGGCCAACAGGCCCAGCTACATGTGGATATCACCTGCTCGGCTTTCTTTGTCCCCGAAGAAAAAAGCGCCCAGCGAAAGAGATAATAGCGACCACGAGAAGAAAAATCAGGGCAAGGCATGGAGCAATTTACTCGATTCTGCAAACAGGAGTGGGAGATCGTCACCTGCATCGCTTGCGCGCTGCTTACGACCTTGGCCGTGGTGGTCTATATAGTGAGCGCAAGCGAGGTCAGTATCCCCACGGGCGGCGCCGGCGGCCAGCTGGATTATGAGAACATTATCGTGCCCGGCGCCTTCGCCTTTCTGCAGCGG
Source organism: Lentisphaerota bacterium (assembly GCA_012799755.1). Taxonomy (GTDB): domain Bacteria; phylum Verrucomicrobiota; class Lentisphaeria; order Oligosphaerales; family Oligosphaeraceae; genus Oligosphaera. Next base: position 9,441 of record JAAZKQ010000185.1, read on the forward strand.
GATAAGCTGACGTGGAGTATTGAACGCAGTCCCTTCGCCGTCAAGGAAATTC
>JAAZKQ010000186.1 GCA_012799755.1 Lentisphaerota bacterium
GCGGATCGGCGGGTGGGCAGCTGGACCAGATGCTGCTGCCGTACTACGAGCACGACATCGCGGCGGGTATCATCAACGACGACGATGCGCGCTTCTACCTGGGCTGCCTGTTCTTCAACGACAGCCGCTATTATCAGCTGGGCGGGCCGGACAAGGACGGCAACGACACCACCAATCACCTGTCTTACCTGATCTTGGAAGCGGCAGACATGGTCAATATCGCCTGCAACCTGACGGTGCGCGTGCACGACAAGACCGACCCGGTCTTCATGCGCAAGGCCGTCGGCTACCTGTTCAGCAACAAGAATGGCTGGCCGCGCTTCTCGGGCGATCGCGCGTTGGTCGAGGGCTTCATGCGTTGCGGTTTCTCCCGCGATCTGGCTCGCCGGCGACTGGCGTCAGGCTGCCATTGGATGAGCATACCGGGCATGGAATACACCCTCAATGACGTCGTTAAAATCAATATCGCGAAGGTGTTCGAGGTCGCCTACCAAGAGATGGCGGCCGGAGCCGAGCAGAGCGTGGACAAGCTCTACGAGCTTTTCACCAAGCACCTCAAGGCGGCGGTGAAAGCCACGACTGACGGCATTGCCTTCCATCTCAAGTACCAGGACAAGAACGAGCCTGAGTTGATCCTGAACCTGCTCAGCCACGGCCCCATCGAAAAAGGGCTCGATCTGACCAAGGGCGCGACGTTCTTCAATATGTGTGTGGACGGCTCCGGTATGGCCACCATCGCCGATAGCTTCGCCGCTTGCGAACAACGCATCGAGCGCGAAAAACGCCTGAGCTTCGCCGAACTGACCGAGCTGCTGCAGACGAATTTCGCCGGCGTGGAGGGCGAGTACCGCCGGCAGATGCTGCAGCATTCCGAGCGCTTCTGCCAGGGCGAGTCGCTGGGCGATGCTTGGGCTGTGAAGATCACAGAGCTGTTCACGGGGCTGGTCCGCGCCGCGAACGACGAGCACCCGGGGTTGAATTTCATTCCGGGGTGGTTTTCGTGGGCGAACACGATTGAGTTCGGGAAGAAAGTGGGCGCGACGCCCAATGGCCGGCGTGCCGGCGAGCCGATCAACCACGGCGCCAATCCGCACCCGGGCTTCCGGCGTGACGGCGCGGTGACGGCGATGGCCAATTCGATTGCGGCGATACAGCCGGGTTACGGCAATACCGCGCCCGTGCAGCTGGAGCTCGATCCCGCGCTGGGCGATACGCCCGAGTCGCTCGACAAGTTGGTGAGCATGGTGCGCACGCTGCTCAACAGCGGCAATACCCTGCTGAACATCAATATCATTGACGAAGACAAGATATTGGCCGCACATGAAGACCCGTCGAAGTATCCGGACCTGGTGGTGCGGGTGACGGGTTTCACCGCGTATTTTTCGATGTTGTCGAAGGATTTCCGACAGCTGGTGGTGGATCGGATATTGAGCAAAAGGAGTGCCTGATGGACGACGTGAAGATGGTTAGTGTCAATGACGCGCTCAAGGCGGGCGAAAGCCGCGTGATGCTGCCCGGTGAGATACCCGGCGCGACGGTATATCTGCATGCGCTGGGGGCGGGCGAACGCAAGACCTTCGCGGCGCTGGCGGATCGCGCGGTGATCCTCATGTCCGTTGATGGCGCCTACAGCTTCAGTTCCGGCGGCAAGACCATCGCCGCCGAAGGCCGTTATGTTTTTGTGCCGGGCTGCGGGCGGGACGCCGACGTGCAGGCGCAAACTGCGACGCGCATGCTGGAAATACAATGGGAGATACCCGCCGATGGCCGCGCGGCTTGGGCGACGCCGGAACGGGAGTTTCCCTACGTGCAGGAGTATTTCGCCGCCGTGCAGTATCGCGATCCCAACAAGAGCGACAAGACGATCAGCCGCGAGCTGGTTCGGCAGCGGGTGGTCCCGGGTTTCTGCATGGGGTCGGTCGAGTCCTACGGCTATGACAAAGTCGCGCAGCATCCCCATCCTATGCTCGACCAGTTCTTCTTCAGTTTTCCGGAAAATGACGTCGATGTGCTCATTGACGACTTCAAAGTGCCCATGCAGGGCGACACGCTGCTGCACATACCGCTGGGGTCGAATCACGGCGTTGAAGTGCACGGCGACAAGCACATGCACTACATCTGGATTGATTTCTTCCTCGGTCAGGCCGGCTTGGAGCGCCTGGACCGCAGCCATAAACCGACCGGCACCATGCGCAGTTTCAAGTAGGACTAAGCATGAAAAACATCTATCCACTGCAACGCGCAAAGGCTTGGCGAAGTTACCTCGGTGGCGCCATGATCGGCGCGTTCTTTGGTGAAGATGGCGTGCGTGACGGGCATTATCCGGAAGAATGGATTGCCTCGGTGGTGCCGGCGCGCAATGCCGGCCGGCCGGCAACGGACCCGCCGGAGGGCCTGAGTATGCTCAAGGATGATCCGGGCGTGTCGTTGCGGGACTTGCTGGCCGCTGAGCCGGCACGACTATTGGGCAGCGACCATGTTCGGCGCTGGGGTGCATCGCCGGGCGTACTGCTCAAGATCATTGACGCAGCGGAACGCCTGACCATCCAAGTCCACCCGGATCGCGCGACGGCCGCCGCGTTGTTTAACTCGCCCTTCGGCAAGACCGAGTGCTGGCACATTCTCGGCGGACGCGATATTAACGGGGAGCGGCCTTGCATCTATTTTGGTTTCAAACCGGGCGTTACTCGCGCCCGATGGGAAGGGGTTTTCGCGGCGCAGGACATTCCAGCCATGCTCGACTGTCTGCATCGGCTGGATGTCCGCGCCGGCGAAACCTATCTGATTCCGGGCGGCATTCCCCATGCGATTGGCGCGGGATGCTTCCTGCTGGAGGTCCAGGAGCCCACGGATTTCACGATACGCACCGAGCGGACCACGCCGTTGGGCATGACTGTGCCTGACGAGAGCTGCCACCAGGGCCTGGGTTTTGCGCGGATGTTCGATTGTTTCCACTACGACGGCGTGTCGCGTGACGAGCTCTTCCGGCACTGGCGCGTGGAACGCCAGGGCGACACGCTGATCAGCCACGAGCAATCGGGCTGTTTCGCCATGACGATCCACGACTGCGAGCAGGCGCGTACGCTGCCGGCTACCGGGGCTTTCCGCGGGCTGTTTGTGCTGTCGGGCCAAGGCGTGATCGCCGCCGACGGCGAACGGCAGACTGCCCGCAAGGGCGACCAGTTCTTCGTGGCGGCATCGGCCGGCGAGGTCCAGCTGCTGCCCGAAACGGCCATGACACTGATCGAATTTGCTGGCCCGCAATGCGCGGCCAGCCAAGAAAACTGACCGGGCCGCCGCTGGCGAAGGTCGCCGGCGACGGGAAGATGAGCATGCATAATGATCTCTGCGGGCCGCAATTGGCCTCGCAACGGAGAACACAACCAACTGGGGAGCTGATCATGAAATTCGGTGTGGGTACGTCCATCAAGAATGCTGAAATCGTTGCCGCCGCCGGCTTCGATTACCTCGAAATTTTTGCGGCAGACAATTTGGCTCTGAGCATTCCGGAAGAGACCTGGCAGGAGAATCTGCGGCGGATCAAGGACGCGCCGTTGCCGGTACTGGCCATGGCGGCGATATTGCCGGCGACGGTGCAATTGGTCGGGGATGGCGTCGATATGGCTGCCAATGTGTCGTACATGGAACGCCTGCTTGACCGTGCGGCGGCGGCGGGTATCAAAACACTGGTCTTCGGATCGAACAAATCGCGCACCATCCCGGAGGGCTTTGATCACGCGGTGGCGGCGCGGCAGCTGGAAGATTACTTGCTGGCGATTGTTGGCCCGGCCGAGGACCGCGGCGTGCAATTTGTGATCGAGCCCCTGCATGCCGAATGCACCAACACCTTCACGACCATCGCCGCCAGCGCGGCCATGGTGCGCAAAATCAATCGGCCGGGCATGGCCCTGCTGGTGGACTTTTATCACTTCCACAAGACCGACCACGATGTGCTGTCGCTGTGCTGGAATGCCGACCTGCTGCGGCACAGTCATGTCTCCGGCAAGAGCCGCGAAATACCCGGCACCGTCGATTGCGATTACGTGCCCTTTATGCGGATTTTACGTCAGGCCGGCTATGACCACAGCATGTCCATTGAGGCGACATTCCCCCTGACGGCAGACAACGCCAAGGTCTCGCAGGAAACGCTGCGGCAGGCGTGGGCGGCCGCAGCGTCATAGGCGGCAGGGCGGCGTGGGCCTCTCGACGGGGGACTCCACAGGCAATTTAGTTGTGTTACGTGAAGAGGGCAGCCAAACGTCAGACCGAAACCATCAACACGAGGAGACGACGAAATGAACAGCACGCCACATCGAACCCATCGCGCTTTTACGCTAATTGAGCTTCTGGTCGTCATTGCCATCATCGCCATATTGGCGGCGATGCTCTTGCCGGCTTTGGCCAAGGCCCGCGAAAAAGCCCGCAGCATCAGCTGCACCAACAACCTCAAGCAGATCGTCTTGGCTAACGCGATGTACACCGCCGACAGCGACGATGCGCTGATTAGTGCCTGCGAGTCTCGTGGTGGCACTAATTACAGCTTTCGGTATCTGCTGGTCAGCAACAAATACATCGATGGACCGTCCAGCTTTGTCTGTCCAAGCGATGTCAAGACGCCTCACACCTTCAATACTACGCATTCGTCGCCATGTTCCTATGGCATCAATAACGTCAATCGCTTGCATCATTATCTGACCTCCGTCCCCCAAGGCCTAAAGTTGCCCGACGTAAAGTACCCGTCGTCATGCCTGGTCTTTGGCGCAGTAGGTAAGCTGGCAAACTCTAGCACCATGCCGCGGCATACCGCCATCGGGTGGGTAGCTAATGGCACTACCAACCTAGGCTACATCCGCATGCCGTACCTCTATGATCGCGGTACAAAATCTTGGTCGGTGGACTCATGGTACACCAACGACAGCGACCCGTGGATATTCTTCCCACGCCATAGCGACACCGGCAACTACAGCTGCTACGACGGCCACTGTGGCAACATTAAACAACTCAATTTCTGGACTGCCAATCCCCAAACTGACCCAACCGGCTGCATCTACGCAGCACAATAACACCGCGCAGCCTTTTACATGATCGGTGTGGTCGGACTGTGGCAACGCTTAATCATGCTCGACCTTCTGAACTGGCTCAATTGGATTGCAGATAGAGGTCATTCGCCCCCCCCCCTCGGGTTCGCACAACATTCGTGCGGGAAGCTTTTGGATGACCTCAGATGCCAGAGATGGATAAATGGATATATTACTGTACTGATAAAACCGATAAGGGAGCTTCTTGTGAGCAGAATAATTACAATATTTATTTTCGTGCTTGCTACTGTTTACGGATTTTCACTGGCTGCGGAAGATATTGATTGTGGAAAATGGTCGTTCTCGTTTGACAAAAGTAGTGGTATATGGACGTCATTATCATATGAAGATACTGAAATCTTGGTCAATGAATCCGCTACTCCTCCTTTCAACTGGGGACCGACATGGCCAGGCGGAAAACCTGCTTTTGCCTCTTGGCAGTTTGAACGTTGGAAAGGTCAGTGTCCGGACGAACTGGTAAACGGCGCACAGATTGATTCCGAATATCATTTACTGCGTCACGAATTTGACATGAAAACCTCAGAGTTAAAGCTTATATATAAAACAGGTGATTATGATGTCTGCGAAATTGTGCATTTTGGGTCAACTGATGCACCAACTTTGCTGGCCTGCCAATTGGAAGTGACGTACACCGGGAAAGATGCATATGCGCCGCTTTTTGGCGTGTCGTTAAATATGCCATTTAGGATAGCCAATCAACGCTATTTTATCACAGGTGGCATGTGTTATCCAGACAACAAAACAGTAAACAATATCACTGATCTTTCTCCGATTCAAAAGACCGAGACGAGTGGCTATTCATCGCGGCCATTGCTACTTGAGCTGAACGGACGTACGGCTGTGCTTATGGCCGAATCTCGTTTTGATAAATCTTCCTTGCTTCTTGGAATAAAAGACGGCGCTGGGATATTAAGCTATAACTTTGCCGCTGTTGGTTATCTTTACCGTGGTCGCAAGCAGACATTTGGTCCAGCATATTTCAAGCTGACACCGGACAAAATTGAAATAGTTTTGGAGTCCGGCGCTATTCATAATATGTACGATGAGGTTGGCATGACAATGCCTAAAGGTAGGCCAGACGATGTTTTGCGTGATTCGATTATGTACTGTTGCAGCCCTGGTGGCTCTCGATTAAGCGGTTGGCGTAATTTGGGCGGTTTCAATGCTGCTCGGAAAGAGATTATTCCACGTCTAAACTCGTTAGGATTTAATACGGTATGGTTTTTACCGATAGAAGACTTGAACATATATCACCCGTATGATTATTTCAAAACCAATAAATCGTTGGGTTCTGCTGATGAATATAAAGAGTTAGTTCGCAGCGCCCATGCCTCCGGGATGAAGGTTATGCAGGACATTGTCCCTCATGGTACAAATGCTGAAGCAATCATGACACGTTGCACAAGCCCAGAGGTAATGGCTTTCGATAAGAAGGGAGACGTCAGAAAATATCTTGCTTGCGATTATTTAAGCAATGAGCATCAGGAATACATGAAGCGGGTTGCGGCTTACTACGGCAGCGAGTACGGAGCCGACATGCTGCGGATTGATTTGGCTGATGCGGGCCAACTGAACTGGCGCAAGGAAGGTCAATTCAGCGCTGGACGTATCCCTGAAAATGTTGATGCCGAATGGTGGAAGGAAGAACTCAGCAAACGGGGTGGTTCTTTGGCACCTCTCGCTTATCAGCGCGCTTCGCTTTGCCGCCGCATGGGCGGGTTGGCGATGAGCCGGGTTATTCGTGAGGGGCTCCGCAGTGTGAATCCATCCGGAGCCGTCATGGGTGAGGTTCAGTATTCACCATATATGACGGCGAACGACATTATTTACGATAAAGACCTGCACAGTTGCTTCCTAAGAGGATTTTGGTATACGCCTCTGGCACAAGCTGATTTGGGAAATTGGACGAAATCGCTGTCGTATTATCTGGAACAGCAGTTTATTTCAGAACCGGCCGACACGATACGGATGCGGTATACCGAAAATCACGATTGCTATCCAACTGCGGATATTGTTGGCGTGGGGGCAATGCGGGCAGCAACGGCGCTAACCTTCTTTCTGGACGGTATCCCCATGATCTACCAAGACTCGGACAGGGGGAGCGGAACTCAGCTCAAGGAACTTATAGCACTGCGGACAGCCCTGGTTGAACTGCGTCGGGGTAAGACTCTATTTTTACATGACGAGATCAGTGTGGATACGGTTATGGGGCTTGTCCGATATACGGATGACAGTGCGGTTTTATGCCTGATAAACTTTTCGCCGGATCAGGTGAACGTCAAAATAAGGATACCCGAAGTTATCCGAGAACGCCTGAAACAGGATGAAATAGGCATGCGCCTTGGCCCGTGGGATTACTCTGTTATTGCGGGTTCGGGAGTATTGCTGGGAAATAATACCATTCCAACGGCAGTTGTGGACGATTTAAAAGCTCAAAAATTGGCAGTTAAGTTTACCCGCGATAGATATGGAAACCCCCTCATAACGACATCAGATTACACTATCATCATTAGTAACAGGGATGGCCTTCCTGCATGGATGGAAGATAGTTCAGGAGAGCGTATTTTGGACCGTGTTACGCTGTTTCCTTCGGAGCGTCTTGGAAGAAAAAGTCTGGGTATTACTGTCAAGTGGGATAGCGCTGAACAGAAAAACGATGATGGAAGCTATACCTTGTCGAATATTATTAGTACACAGGGCGGTGCCGAGATTAAAATGCTTTACAATTTTTATCCTGAATATGTGCGTATGAGTTCGCAAATGCTTTCGGATGGAAATTTTGCTGATATTGGCGTGTCGTTCATGGTAAAGAATGCCACTGGTTATCAAGTGAACAGCGCCGAAGGACTGCTTGATGATGATTATTTCGTAGCCAGACGCTTCGGTCTTCCAAACATTTTTGAAAATGTTTCATGGCGGCGTTACAACACGCCAATTATCTGGCAATCAGAAATGATTCCTCTGGATTTGGCCGTGCCACAGTTTGCTTGCCTGAAAAAGACTGGCGGCATTTGTTTCAAGTTTGAGAATGCGTTTAAGGACCGTCTTGCAAATAGTATGTTGCTTGATCGTGCTGACGGCATAAATGAATTGCACGCGGTATTTTTCTACAAGGATTCGTTCGCCGAAAAGAGTCTTGAAGGGCTTATGCCGAAACGAGCTTTCTCAATACTTATGTCACCTGTTGAGAAGAAGATAGAGCGTCGGTCTGAGCGCAGTGTTGTTGATGTGAACGGAGTCAAAGTTAGTAATTTGAGCTTTGGTTGGCGAGTGGAACACCCGAAGTATACTGTCGAGTTAGGACGAACCGGTGGGCATATTTTAAAGATGGTTAATTCATCCGGTAATGAAGTACTTAAAAATGCTGGACTGGTAGTGCAAGGTACTGGCTATTGCCAAGAAAGCGACATAGAGGCATCATGCCGGGTATACGAAGAAGATGGAATCCTGAAAATGTTGTTTTCAGGTGTATTTAAAAGGTTCGGGTTGGCGCCGCAAGGAGACAGAATGCAAACACCGCATTTGCATTTCCGCGTTCTTTATACATTTGATAGCAGTTCGCCAGAAGTTGGGGTTCATGCTGCAGTACTGACTAGAAACGCACGGAAGACAGAAAAGCTTGATATAGTTTGGACGGCTATGACTGAGTGTAGTCAATTAAAACTTCGTAATAACGGCGGCATAATCGAAGGAATTGCCGTGAAAAATAAATTTCCATTCCAGTCTGAGCCACGGACAGGAAAAGATTGGCAAATACTGGAACTACAGGGGCATGAAATGCAGATTGATCGCTGGTATGACAGCGTGTTTTACGTTAACCCAGCATTGTGAATGGATCGACATGTGGGTGAAAAATTCCTCATATGGCAGCGATAATAAAAGGTTTTGCCCAGTTATCGGAAAAACACAATACTTTCGTTCTTGGGTTCTGTAAAACTTCCATGAAAGAATGAAAACTGAGGCAACTCAGTGCATTGCTCTTTGAAAAACTGAAAAACATCACCGATTTGGGGCGTCATTGTCGAAGCCCTCGCCCCGGTATTCGGCTCGGAACGTTCTGCAAGCGGGTTTGCCGGCTCCTCTGCGTCAAGGAACTTTCGCGGCATAAGCTTGCCTTGCTTCGGCAAGGCAAGTTATTCCACGGTTTCCTTGACGTCGTCGCCGGCAAACGTTGAGATGGTCACGTTCCGTCCGAACC
>JAAZKQ010000187.1 GCA_012799755.1 Lentisphaerota bacterium
CCCTGCCGGTGCCGATGACCGGGCCATTGCGGGTCCTGCATCTGACGGACCCGCACTTGAACAACAAACTAGCTGTGCGACGGCTGGAAAATGCCATCACCTTGGGCTTGGCTCAGCAGCCCGATTTGGCCCTGTTCACGGGCGATTTTGAGTTTGCCAAGCGTGAAGTTCTAAGCGCCGACGTGCAGGCAGCGCTCTTGCGTCTGGGCACGGCGGTGCCTACCTACGCCTGCCTGGGCAATCACGACTATGCCGACGATGAGTACGGCAGAACCGCGCGCAAGCCCCAGGCGCGCCTGATAGATACCAAGGCCGCCTTGGCAAAGTGCCGGATCCAGTTGTTGCAGAATCAGCGGCAGGAAACCGTGATCCGTGGTCAGCGCTTGGCGATAGTCGGTTTGGGTGACTGGTGGCGGGGCGATATGAAGGGCAAGAAATGCCTGAAGAAGAGCGGCGACGAGGCTTTGCCGGTGCTGCTCATGTCGCACAATCCCGACACCCACGTTTTCCTGCAACAATTCGCTTGGAATGTGATGTTCAGCGGTCATGCCCACGCCGGACAATTTCGCCTGCCGTTTACCCAGTGCTATCCCTTTGCGCCACTGCATGACCGCAGCTTGGCGCGGCCGGGCCTGCACGCTCTCAAAAGCGGTCGCGTCCTCTGCGAAAGCGCCGGCGTCGGCGCCTACCTCGGCCTGCGCATCAACAGCCCGGCCGATGTGACCGTGCTGGACATCGGCGAAGAGGCAAGCGCCGATGCGTCGTCAGAACCTGTGTCGGCGCAAACCTGAATTAATCTTTTTGTCCATGCATCCCCGTGAAGAGACAACAGTACGAAAAACGAAAGGACAAGTCATGTCGGAAAAAACGGTTGTTGGCTTTGGTGAAGTGATGTTGCGTCTGTGTCCGCCCGGCAAGCAGCGTTTTGGTCAGGCGTTGCCTGGTTCTTTGCAGGCGACCTTCGGCGGCGGCGAGGCCAATGTCTGCGTGTCGCTGGCGACGCTGGGCATGTCCGCTCGTTACCTGACGGCGTTGCCGGATAATCCGATTGCCCAAGCGTTCATCAGCCAGTTGCGCGGCATCGGCGTGGGCAGCAGCCGCATCCTGCTCAAAAAAGACGGTCGCATGGGCGTGTATTACGCCGAACACGGCGCCGCCCAGCGCGGTTCCAATGTCATCTACGACCGCGAAGGGTCAGTGGTTTCCCAGTGCGGCCCTGAAGACTACGATTTTGCGGCCATGCTGGCCGGCGCATCCCATTTGCACGTGACGGGCATTACCCCGGCGCTGAGCGAGAAGGCGTTTTTGACCACGCTGGAAATCGTCCGCACCGCCCGGAAGCTGGGCATGAGCATCTCCTGCGATCTCAACTACCGCAAGAAGCTATGGAAGTGGCGCCCGGGCACCAAGCAGCGGGACTTGGCCGGCGAGTGCATGGGGCAGATTGTTCCCGAAGTGGATATCATCATCGGCAATGAAGAGGATGCGGCGGACGTCTTTGGGCTCAAGGCCGCCGGTAGTGCTATTGAGTCCGGCAGTCTGTCCACGGCAGGCTATGTCCAAGTCGCGCAGAAGCTGGCGGCGCGTTTTCCGAAGGCGAAGTACATCGGCATTACCCTGCGGGAGAGCTTTTCAGCCGACCACAACAATTGGGGCGCCATGCTCTACGACTGCGAGGCGAAGAAGACCTATTTTGCGCCGCTGGACATCACCGGCCAGTACAGCCCCTACGAAATCAGAAATATCATTGACCGCTTCGGCGGTGGCGATTCTTTCTGCGCCGGTCTGATTTATGCCTTGCATCATGACGATTTCAAGGCGCCGCAAACGGCATTGTCCTTTGCCGTCGCTGCCAGTTGCCTGAAGCACTCCATACCAGGCGACTACAACTTCTCCACCCTCGCCGAAGTGGTTGCGCTCATGGGCGGCAATGCGTCGGGGCGGGTTATGCGCTAAGCAAAGTAGCAGGAAGGAAGCTGAGAGATGACATTGCTTGACAAATATCTGGCCGAATGTCCTGTGATCGCTATTCTGCGTGGCATCAAGCCCGAGGAAATACTGGCCGTCTGCGACGTGCTGGCAGGGGAGGGCATCCGCTTGATTGAGGTGCCGCTTAATTCACCTGAGGCGCTCCGCAGCATCGGCCTCGCCGCCGCCCATTATCATGGCGGCAGCCAGCTGCTGATCGGCGCCGGTACGGTTCTGACGCCGATTGAGGTTGAGCAGGTCGCCCAGGCCGGCGGCAAGTACATCATCTCGCCGAATTGTGACGCTGCGGTGATCCGCCGTACGGTTGAGCTCGGGCTGGTGTCCATCCCGGGCTTCCTGACGCCGACGGAGGGCTTTGTCGCCGCAGCCGCCGGGGCGCATTACCTCAAGCTCTTTCCGGCGGGGTCCTTCGGCGTGGGCTACGTCAAGGATATCAAGGCGGTGTTGAAGGCGCCCATCCTGGCTGTCGGCGGCGTCAACAGTGACAATCTTGGCAGCTTCCTTGCGCAATGCGCCGGCGCGGGTATCGGCTCAAGTATCTACAAGCCCGGCAAGAGCTTGGAGCAAATACGGCAGGACGCGCGGGCCTTGCTCGCGGCGTTGCCGGCGTCTCGCAACGCGAAGTGACGTGCTGCCGCCGTCGTTAGGATTTTTGGCCGACGATTTGCATGGCCCAAACAAGGAGTGATGATAATGCAAAAGCTGCTGATGTCCATGGCCGGCCTGTTTCTGGCGGTCGCCTGTGTTCAAGCCCAACTATGGCCGAAAGACCCGGCCACTGCCACAGCCTGGCGACTTGATGCCGACAGCCAGTGGCTACAGGAGGACGGCGCGATGGTGCTGAAGGTATCCGTGCCGCCGGAACGCGCCGCCGGCATGCACGGCGCCAGCATGGGCATTGATCTCAGCCCTTATCACGGCAAACAGATCGAAGTCAGCTGCATCAGCCGACACGAGAAGCTCAGCAAGCCCAGCAAAGGCTATCTCGGCTTCAAGTTTATGCTGAGCTTCGTCAGCAACGGCACCCGCCAGTATCCCGGCGGTGGCGGCGGCCTATCGCTGCCGGCGGACTGCGACTGGCGTCGGGTGGGCTTCATCATCAATGTACCTGAGGATACCAGCGGCGCTCTCTTCAATGTCGGCCTGCAAGAAGGCAGCGGCACGGTTTGGTTTAAGGAACTCGGCATCCGTGAAGTTGACATCTATCCGACCGTCGTGGAGTTGCCGGAGGGTTTCCGTTGCGAATACGGCGATACGGTCACCAAGTTGCCCATTTTGCGTGGCTGCATGAGTCCCGGACTCGCCGAGGGCGCCAAGGCCGAAGACCTTGAAGAGCTGGCGCGCTGGGGCGCCAATGTCATTCGCTGGCAGCTGAATGCGCCCAAGGAAACTCGCATGGATAAGGAGCGCTACCGGGCCGTCTTTCGCCGGCACATGAAAAACCTTGATGAGCATATTCCCTTGCTCACGCGCCTGGGCTTGAACGTGATCGTTGATATGCACTGCCCGCCTGGCGGCCGCTACCGTGACGGCATCGTCGGCACCGCAGGCACCCTCGCCGGCAATGTCGCTGTCAACGAAAGCAATTGCATCATTTTCTTTGAGAAGGACTATCTGGAGCTCTTTGTGGACGTTTGGCGGGAGTTCGCGCGCCATTACCGCGATGTGGATATCGTGGTGGCCTACGATCTGATTAACGAGCCCACGCAGTACAACGAAGTGCCCCACGACTACCTGACTTGCCAGTATCTGGCGGCGCAGGCCATCCGGGAAATTGACCCGGACAAGCCGATCATCATCGCCGCCAATGAATGGAGCAATGCCAAGGCATTCACCTATCTCCAGCCGCTGCCCTTGAAGAACCTCATCTACCAGGGGCACCTGTATGATCCCGGCGAATTCACCCATCAGGGCGTCGGTCCCGGCAATATGGAAAAGGTGCTCCGCGGCGAACTCAAGACCTACCCCGGCGAATTCGGCGGCCACTATTATGACCGGGAGACCCTCCGCAAGATTCTCCAGCCCATCCGTGATTTCCAGCTTAAGTACGGCGCCAGAATCTACATGGGCGAATTCTCCGCCATACGCTTTGCGCCGGGTGCCGCACAATACATCGAAGACGCTATTTCACTCTTTGAAGAATATGGCTGGGATTGGAGCTATCACGCTTTCCGCGAATGGCACAACTGGAGCGTTGAATACGACGAGAATCCACGCAATAACGAGCCCGCCACCAGTGACACCGAACGCAAGAAAATCCTCCTCAAATACTTCTCGCGCAACCAAAAACGCCCCTGAGGAGAAAATGCAGATCATCTGGCGGGGAAACCTTAAGCCGGCGGCAGGTACTTTCAGTCGGCCGGGACAACAGTGACGATGTCGGCTGCTTCCTCTCACGCAATGCGCGGCGCGGGTGGCGGCTCAAGTAGCGACAAGCCCGGCAAGAGCCTGGAGTCAATGCGGCAGGACGCGCGGACGTTGCTTGTGGTATGGCGGAGTTTCGCGATGTCGGCTGACGACACGCTACTATTGTTGGCCGACGATTTGCACAGTCCAAGCAAGGAGTGGTGACAATGCAAAAGCTGCTGGTGTCCATGGCCGGCCTGTTTCTGGCGGCCGCCTCTGTCCAAGCCCAACTATGGCCAAAAGATCCGACTACTACCACAGCTTGGCGACTCGATGCCGATAGTCAGTGGCTGCAAGAGGACGGCGCGATGGTGCTGAAGGTATCCGTGCCGCCGGAACGTGCCGCCGGCATGCATGGCGCCAGCATGAAGATAGATCTTAGCCCCTATTACGGCAAACAGATCGAGGTCAGCTGCCTCAGTCGGCACGAGAAGCTCAGCAAACCCAGCAGGGGCTACCTCGGCTTCAAGTTCATGCTGAGCTTTCTCAGCAAGGGCAGCCGCCAGTATCCCGCCGGTGGCGGCGGCCTATCGCTGCCGGCGGACAGCGACTGGCGCCGAGTGTCCTTCATCGTCTACAATGTACCCAAAGATGCGAGCGAGGGCCTCTTCAATCTCGGCCTGCAGGCGGGTAGCGGCACGGCTTGGTTCAAGGAACTCAGTATCCGCGAAGTCGCTGTCTACCCGACTGTCGTGGAATTGCCGGAGGGTTTCCGCTGCGAATACGACGACACGGTTACCAAGCTGCCCATTCTGCGCGGCTGTATGAGCCCGGGGTTCGGCAAGAAGGGCGCCAAGGCCGAAGACCTTGAGGAGCTGGCACGCTGGGGCGCGAACGTCATCCGCTGGCAACTGGACACACCAAAGGAGGTCTGCCGGGACAAGGAACGCTACCGGGCCATCTTCCGCCGGCACATGAAAAACCTTGACGAGCATATTCCGCTGCTCACGCGCCTGGGCCTGAACGTGATCATTGATATGCACCGCCCACCCGGCGGCCGTTATCGCGACGGTATCGCCGGTACTGCCGGCGCTCTCGCCGGTAATGTCGCCGTCAACGAAAGAAACTGTGTCATCTTCTTCGAAAAGGACTATCTGGATCTCTTTGTGGATACTTGGCGGGAGCTCGCGCGGCATTACCGCGATGTGGACATCGTGGTGGCCTACGATCTGATCAACGAACCCACGCAGTACAACGAAGTGCCCCACGACTACCTGACCTGCCAGTATCTGGCGGCGCAGGCCATCCGGGAAATTGACCCGGACAAGCCGATCATCATCGCCGCCAATGAATGGAGCAATCCCAAGGCCTTCGCCTATCTCCAACCGCTGCCCTTGAAAAACCTCATCTACCAGGGACACATGTATGAACCCGGCGAATACACTCATCAGGGCGTTGGCGCCGGCAATATGGAAAAAGTGCTCCGCGGCGAACTCTTGACTTACCCCGGGAACATTGGCGGCGGGCACTACGACCGGGAGACTCTCCGCAGGCTCCTCCACCTTATCCGTGACTTCCAGCTCAAGTACGGCGCCAGAATCTATATAGGCGAATTCTCCGCCATACGCTTTGCGCCGGGCGCCGCGCAATACATCGAAGATGTCATCTCGCTCTTCGAAGAATATGGCTGGGATTGGAGCTACCACGCTTTTCGCGAATGGCACAACTGGAGCGTTGAACACGACGAGAATCCACACAATAACCAGCCTGCAACCAGCGATACTGAACGCAAGAAAATCCTCCTCAAATACTTCTCGCGCAATCAAAAACGCCCATGATGACGTAGCGGATTGCGTGACCGCTTGCCGCCGCCGTAAGCGGTCACCCGTTGATAACTCTGTTCCTGCGGTCATTCTGACCGCCTTGCTGCCAAAACATCTTTTCCCTGGCATTTGAGCGCTGAAAGCGCGAGCTATGATAGCCCAGGGCAAAGCGACGCC
>JAAZKQ010000188.1 GCA_012799755.1 Lentisphaerota bacterium
ACGCAAATACATCGGCCTTCCTACACCAAGCAGCCTACTCTCAAAAAAATCTGCGCCAATCTGCGACATCTGCGGATAAAAATGTCTGTTATAAATAGCTGACCGGTTGCCTGTTGTGGGTTTTTTGGCGGCATGTAGGCGGGGCCGGGGCGTGTGTTAGAGTTATATTAGGGTTTTCCTCGGGGATATTCCCCTTGGTAGTTCTAGAATGGAACGGCAAAATATGGCTGAGAGTATGAATGTTGCGCGCTTATTGCGCGATGAGAGTGCGCGTCAGCCGCGGTCGCCGGCGGTGTTGTATCCGTCGGGTCGTGATGAGCGCGGGCGGGTGTTGTACAGTCATTTGACCTATGCGCAGTTGGATGCCCAGAGTGACAGCTACGCCTGGGCCTTAAGTTCGCTGGGAGTGACGGCTGGGACGAGATCGTTGTTGATGGTGCGGCCGTCATTGGATTTTTACGCCTTGGTCTTTGCGTTGTTCAAGGTTGGCGCGGTGCCGGTGCTGATTGATCCGGGCATGGGCTGGCGGGGCTTTTTGCGTTGTGTGGCGCAGGTTGAGCCGGAGTTATTCATCGGGATACCGGCGGCGCAGGTGCTGAAGATACTGCGGCCTGGGCCCTTCAAGAGTGTGCGGGTGAATATCACCTTGGGACGGCGCTGGTTCTGGGGCGGCCATGCCTTGACAGAACTGCCCTTGTGCGAAGAAGTGTATCCCTTGCATGAGCCGGCGGCGGACGAATTGGCGGCGGTGCTGTTCACCTCGGGCAGCACGGGGCCGGCCAAGGGCGTGAGCTACACACACCGTATTTTCAATACCCAGACCGAATTGCTGCGGCGCGAGTATGGCATCAAAGCAGGCGAGATGGATTTGGCCTGCTTCCCCCTGTTCTCGCTTTTCAGCGTGGCCTTGGGGGCGACAGCGGTCATTCCGGACATGGACCCGACGCGGCCCGCGCGGGTGAATCCCGAACGCATCTTGGAGCCTTTGCGTAACTTGCCGGTGACCTATTCCTTCGGATCACCGACCCTGTGGGAGCGGGTGGCGCGGTATTGCGTGGCGTGGGACATCCGTATACCGGGGCTGCGGCGGGTGGTGATGGCCGGCTCGCCCGTGCCGGGCCATATCCATGAGATGTTGCTCAAGCGCATTCTCGACGAAGGAGCGGAGACCTATACGCCCTATGGCGCGACGGAGGCGCTGCCGGTGGCCAACTTCCGCGGTTCAGAGATGCTCGCTGAGACCTGGGCGCAAACGCGGGCGGGACGGGGCATGTGCGTGGGGCGGCCATTGCCGGAGTTGAGTATGCGCATCATCAAAATCAGCGACGAGCCCATCGCGCACTGGGATGACGCGCTGTCGCTGCCTCAGGGCGAGGTCGGCGAAATCTGTGTAAAAGGCTTGGTGGTTACGCGCGAGTACTTCCGGCGGCCGGAGGAAACCGCGCTGGCGAAGATAGCTGATGGCGACGGGGTATGGCATCGCATCGGTGATGTGGGCTATATGGATGAGCAAGGACGACTGTGGTTCTGCGGTCGCAAGGCGCATCGGGTGGAAACGGCACGAGGCACGCTCTTCAGCGTGTGCTGCGAGGCGATCTATAACGTGCTGCCACACGTGCATCGCTCGGCATTGGTCGGCGTCGGTTCCCGCCCGGCGCAGACGCCGGTGATCATCCTGGAGCCCGAAGAGGGCCAGGAGACCGCGCTGGCGGCGTCCTTGCCGAGCGTCCGCGCGGCGGCGAAGGCCCAGGTGCTGACGGCGGATATCGAGCATATTCTCATTCACCCGGCCTTTCCGGTGGATGTGCGGCATAACGCCAAGATCAACCGTGAAGAATTGGCCCGATGGGCGGCGGGGAAGCTTGATGTGGCGGGCGGGCATTGACAACGGCGGAAAGGCCATTAAGCTGAGTGCTGCGCAGCGATGCAGGGGCATCGGCGTTGTTTTGCGTCTGCGTGTTGAGTCTGGGTTGAAGGGCCAGGAGCGCCGCGGTGGCTGTTGGCTGGCGGCCCGGGTGGAAGAGCAAGTACAGGAAAAAGGAGTTGGAGAGCATGGCAGGGACATTTCGCTTCACGTTTGGGCCGTGGAATATTCACGAAGGCGCGGACCCCTTTGGTCCTGAAGTGCGCGACAGCATTGCCTTTGAGAAAAAACTCGGCATGTACAAAGAGCTGGGCTACGACGGCGTGCAGTTCCACGACGACGATGCCGTGCCGGATCTGGACAACCTGAGCGCTGCGAAAATTGCGGCCGCTGCAAAGAAACTGAAGAAGCAGCTGGACAAGCAGGGACTCTACGCGGAATTTGTCGCTCCGCGCTTATGGATGAACCCCTTGACGATTGATGGCGGTTTCACCAGCAACGATCCGAAGGCCCGCGCCTATGCCCGTGAGCGCTTCAAGAAGAGCATTGATATCGCGCGGGTGCTGGATAGCAAGCTGATTGTTCTCTGGCTGGCGCGTGAAGGCACCTACATTCGCGAGGCGAAAGACAGTGTCCTGGCCGTGCAACGGCTGGCGCAGGTCATTGACGAGATGCTGCAGTATGACCGTGAAATCAAGATTGCCATTGAGCCCAAGCCCAATGAACCGATGGACCACGCCTATATTCCGACGACCGGACACGCCATCGCCTTGGGATTATTGACCTGCGACCACCAGCGCGTCGGCGTCAATATCGAAAGCGCCCATGCGATTCTGGCCAACTTGGACCCGTCGGATGAAATGGGCTATGCCTTGGCGCACAAGAAGCTGTTCTCGGTGCACCTCAATGACCAGAATAGCCTGAAGTTTGACCAGGACAAGTCCTTCGGCGCCGTGGATTTGCGCCGCGCCTTCAACCAAGTGCGCATATTGGACAAGTACGGCTACGGCAACAACGGCGAATCCGTCGGGCTGGACGTCAAAGTGATGCGTACCCAGAAGCTGGAGAAGTCCGCGCAGCACCTCATCAACAGCCGCGAGATCTTCCTGGATTTGCTGGCGGTGTCGCGCTCGCTGGATGACAAGGTCGTCAATGCCTTCATCAAGGCACGCGACTACGAGGGCTTGGAACGCATGATCATCAAGGCCCTGATGGGAAAATAAGACACAGGGAGCAAGAACGCTTCGGGCGGGCGTAACTATGTGGCACGCCTTTGGCGTGCTTTTATGGGACGTATAAGACGTATGAGACCTATGCGACGTATGCATGGGACAATGGGATGTAGGCGCCCCGCTCCCGACCGTGCTGCGGGCTTGTAGCCCGCAGCGTGACATGACCTCGCAAGTGCAGACCCCAGCGCCAGTTTGCCGGCCAGAGTAGAAGCGGCTCCC
>JAAZKQ010000189.1 GCA_012799755.1 Lentisphaerota bacterium
AGCAAGCCGCTGCCAATGTAGGCCAAGGCCCCCCAGTACCAGGCAAGATGGGCCGCCGGCTGCGGTCGGCACAGCAACTGCAAGGCCACCAACAGACAGATGATCACGCCAATCACCAAGCGAACCTGCGCGATATGCAGTCCGGCAAGGCGCTTGAGAACAAAAAGACCGACCGCCATGAAAATGATGCGGACAATGGTCGTGGTGCCCACCAGCCGCCATGGTATCATCTCACGCAGCTTGCCGGCACCAATAGCTGCTTGCAGCATGGAACAGGTCGCAACCAAGGTAACCACATTTTGCAGGGGCAGGCCCAGCCACAGCAGCATGGGCGTTGCGAACAACGCAAAACCAAAGCCGGCGGCACTCTGTGCCGCGCCGGCAAAAAAGATGATAAGAGCGGCCAGAACCCAGCGAATGTAGTCAATAGGCATGGAAATAGACGCCTTTGGAGATGTCAGACAAATGCCCGATCAAAGCGTCGGCTTGATCGGAACGCGAAAAAGGCAGAATGGGGAGCGCCTCATGGTGCAGGACGCCGTGTCGTCAAAACTCCGCGGCCTGCCAGCAGACTTGGACGTGTCTGCTGCGCGGGCCGTCGAACTCGCAGAAATATACACCCTGCCAGGTGCCGAGGGCGAGACGCCCATCCCGTACAGGCAACGTCAGTGACATTCCAACCAAGCTCGCCTTAAGGTGGGCGTCACTATTGCCCTCGTCGTGCCGGTAGAAACTTTCGTTGCGGGGAATCAGCGCTGTAAGCTTGGCCATGAGGTCGCGTTTGACAGCGGGATCGGCGTTTTCATTGACGGTAAGACCGGCGGTGGTATGGGGACAAAACACATGGCAGACACCGCTGCGCAAGCTGGCCGGAATGAGCGCGTTGACTTGCCGAGTGATGTCAACAACCACATTTCTTTCGTGAGTTTCGAGGGAAAAATCTGCCATGATGGTCCTCCGTTGGTGATGGCTTTGACGTCATTCCAGGCGTGGGCCGGAGTTGTCAGGAAAAGGCGCCAGGTTTATGCAGCGCGGACGAACGCGCTGCCGAAGCGCTCAGAAAATAAAACCACACGCTGCCCTTGTCCACGGCAAAGCAGTAAGAAAGGCCAAAAAGCGGTAATCGGTCACCCATTGATAACAGACATTTCCTGTCGCCTCTTTGGTTTTCAGCGCCTTCAGCGCTCAAATGCCAGGGAGAAGATGTTTTGGCAGCAAGGCGGTCAGAATGACCGCAGAAACAGAGTTATCACTGGCTGCCGATTGCCCAAAATGCACAACGATGGCACATTTGCTGTTTGACTATCGCCGCCCGGGCGATACAGTAAGACGTTCTTTTTATCCTGGCCGAGCAGGCAGGGATCAGGAATGACCACGGAGAGGTGGCTGAGTGGTCGAAAGTAGCGGTTTGCTAAACCGTCGTAGGAATAACATCCTACCGGGGGTTCGAATCCCCCCCTCTCCGCCAAATTACGCATGGAAAGCCCGGATATGGCTGTTTTTGGCCATATCCGGGCTTTTTTTGGCACTGCTGGAAGTTTTGCGGAACGGCCGTGAGGCAATTCCTCCTTTTCCGGGAGATTCACTCGAAACGCCCGACGGCAATTTCGAAGAACAGGGCTGGTCCATCCGGCAATTCGGCCGTGTCAATAGCCAGTACCAGTTTTCCGTCGGCAGCAGCTGCCGGCGTGAGCGCCTTGCGTCTGGCGCCATTCATTTCCAGCGGATAGATGTTGAAATCGGCCGCATTGGGATTGTCAAGCGTCACCTTGAAGCGGCCGCATTTCACCAGGGTCGGGTTGTCGCCGGTCTCCTTCAGCTGGACCATGGAACTGTCGGCGAACTTCTGGTTTGAGTTCAAGGCATTTGTCGCGTAAAACAGGATCAGCCGTTTCGCGCTGCCCACCGTCGCTGCCGGGTCGAGGGAGGCGACGCTGATATTGGCATCGGCGCTCATATTTTCAATCGTGACATCCCGCAACACGGCTTGGTTTCCGGCAGGAGAGCAGAGGCCCTGAAAACGCGGCGTATTGATGGTCATATATTTTTTCATCGCGTCAACATACAACTCATCGGTGCATGATTCCTGGACATACCAGTTTTTACTGCGGTTGCTCTTGCTCAAAACGCCCTGGCGTTTCAGCTGATCAATGAAGGCGGAGAAGTCGAAGCGGTTGTTTTCAACCTCGATCGCCTGTGAGAAACCAATCAGATGATCCACGACCGTTGTGCCGCAGATCAGCGGAATCTGGATGTCAGCGGATTTTGCCGGCGGGCTTATGCTGTCGGGAAGGTCCGTCCTTTCCAGGCCGAATTTCAACAGCAGGGCCAGCCGCGATTGCGTCGCGTTGATTCCCTCTTCCCAGGCGATGGCGTCGTTGACCGCTTTTTCCGAAAATGTCAGCCTGACTCCACGGTCGACCTCTTTCGCATCGCCCCGGGCGTAGAGCAGGGCTTCCTGGGCTACGGCGACCTGGGCAATCGGATCATGATTCTGAGTCCACGACATGATTCGCCGGGCGGAGCTCGGGTCCAGCGGCGAGTTATGCCGGAGCAGCATATCAACTCCCTGAAAGGACATGTAGCCGCCGGTAAATCCTTCCTCATAGCGGTACTGATTCCAGAAATAAGCCGCGTATTCGTTGATGCAGAACGGCCGTCCGGCGATCCGCATGTTCAGCAGGCTGCGGAACATCGCCAGCGAATTGCCGATGTCGCTCCCCTGGCCGATTGTCGTCCAGGCATTCTGACCGTGGGCGTGATAGCCGTGGGTCATGACCAGGTCAAGCTCGGCCCTGAGGTTGTTGTAATGCATGTTTTTGGTCATTTCCCACAGGGATGTCAAGCCTTTGTAGCCGAGCTCTTCCTTGATGACCTGATGATACCATGCGAGCATCTCCCGCCATTTCATGGTGATGAACGCATTGATTCTGCTGTCTTTGGCCCAATCCGCCCGGGTGAACATCGGTGCGGCGGGGTCGCCGACAAACTTGCGCCATTCGGGGAGCGCCTTGTCCCACGGGTAATCTTTGCCGTCGCGAATCCAGGCGAATTCCTGTTCGTTGTTGTAGTTGATCAGGGCCAGCACCGGGTCGTCGCGCAGACAGGTGCCGGTATAGGGATTCACATGTTCCAGAATGGCCTTCATGCCGGTCTTGTATTCATCGCGCATGGCTTGATCGAACAGCAGGCTGAATTTCGCATTGCGTTTCCACCCCTCGGGACGATAGACGGAATACTCGCTGAAGCCGTTCGCGTTCATGGTATCAATTTGAACATAAATATGATTTTCCTTGCATTTCGCCACGAAATAGTCGAAGCGGTCAAGCAGTTCCGGAATCAGCACGACCTTGCCGTCCTTGATGTATATAAAGTTGAAGAAGTGAACTCTGGCGATGTTGATTCCCGATAATTTCAGGTTTCTCACCTGCCGGTCAATCGCGGCATGGTTTTCCCAGGCGCCCTTGCAGTGAAATTTCTTGATTCCCTGCAGATGGGTATAGTAGTCCTCCGGATTGGTTCCTACCTGTGCGCCATAGAGGCGGAACGGTTGCTCAGGAGAACTTTGCCGGGCGATGCGGCCTTTATCATTGATGATCAGCCGTTCGATGTGCCCGGCATTCAGATACGAGAAATCGAGGGCGGAGCCGGCTTGGACGCAGGGGTCTTCCGGGCGCTTCAACGGTTTCCAAGTCTTGTCGGCATCAATGCTGTAGTCGGCAGTCACCGGAAATTCGTAGTCTGCACGTGAGAGAGTCGCCGCGACGACCATCCATACGGCTTGACTGTCACCGGCGGCAAATTCGATGGATTCAACTCCGCTTTCCGGTTCATTCAACTTGAATTTGGAGACATACACTCCGTTGTTTCCGCCCCTGCGGTTGGGCCAGGTCGCGCCGATGGCGCCGTTGGCTTTGGGGGAAGGATTCCGCTGATCGTCCAGGTCCCGGCCGATTGTCACTGGCATCGCCTGTTCTTTGCCGTTGGCGTAACGGATCGTCATATGTCCGGCAACAGTGTCGGCTTCCACCCAGGCCGCAGTATGCAGAAGGTATAACCAGTTTGCCGGGGCTGAGTTTGTGCCGATGGCAGCTTCCTTCAGCCCCGCCGGGAATTTAGGTGAACGGAACACCATGATGGATTTTCCGTTGTTCGAGTCCGGGGCGATGATTGCGAACGGCACCCCCGCATATCTCTTCTTGTGAAAATCAAAGCCGGCACCGTCATTGTCCGGCCCTTGGTCGGACCAGCCGCCTTTGCCGTCGTTTTCGACTTTATCGGCAAAGCCCATATTGGCGGCGAGGCTGATATTGACGGGGCTGTCCGCCGCTTCAATCCGCAGCTTGCGATATTGGATCGTCCCCAATGAATTCTGGGTGCCCAGGGAAATAACGAAAGAACCCGAGTCGGGAACGGTGAAAGTGAATGAGACCGTCAACCAGTCAAAGGTTCCGAACAGCGGCTTGATTCCGGGATAATGCATTTTTCCCTCCTGATCGGAATAACTCGCCGTCAGCTTGGCGCCGCCGTATTTTCCGTACGAGGCGACATTGCTTCCCTTCATGTCCACAGAGACGGCAACGGTCTCATTCGCAAACTTCGGCATCTGGAACTTCTTCCAGACGCCGAGATGACCTTTTGCCTTGGTTTCCTGCGGAACCGACACTTCCAGAAAATCGTTTGTGGAAGAAATTCCGGCTATGGTTTGCACCCAGCCTGCCAAGCCTTTTTCCGATGGCAGTTCGAGGGTTTCGCTGAAAGCGATCCCGCCGAGAAAAAGGCAAGCCAATGCGATATGGACATATTTACCCATGCGTGTCTCCTCATTCCGTGAAAGAATCACGGCATTATTTTTTCCGAGTCCCTGCAGAGAGGGGCCTCATAGACCTGCGGCACGCCATTGGTCACCTGAACCCGCAGTTTCGGCGCCGCGCCTGCCGAATCCGCCACGGTCTTGCCCCGTGGACCAAGGCTGAAAGCCAATAAGATAGCACACTCGTCGTATACACGACTATAAAAGGGAAAAAAGCCGGCCAGACGTTTTTTCAGCTCAAAATGGTAGGAATGAGACACGCCTTGTTATGTAATCGGTCACTCATTGATATTGTGGACCAGGATGTCAGCAAATGGACAACTTGGCGCCGTAGGCGCTTAACCATGCTTAACCCCGGCCTTCAGGCCGGGGTGGCGAGCTCCCCATGAGGCAGTGCCTTGTAAAGGCACAACAGCAGAAAATGACCACCAGCACGACCGGTATCAA
>JAAZKQ010000190.1 GCA_012799755.1 Lentisphaerota bacterium
GTGAACTTTCAGTGCGCTTGCCCTGGGCTGGTATGTTTTGCGCTTTCAGCGCTTCTGCCACTTTGTGGCTAAGGCAACAGGCGTGCTTGGCGCCGTTTGCGGGGTCATGTCACGCTGCGGGCTGCAAGCCCGCAGTACGACCGGGAAACGGGCGCCATTTTGGTAAAAGTGGACAAGACAGACAGTCGTGGACAACATGTGCCATCGTCCATACTGTCCATAGCGTCCATACTGTCCATAGCGTCCATACTGTCCATCGCAGTTGACAGAAACAACAGTTATCAATGGGTCCTGACCGCTTACCGATAAAGGCCGCGCATTCGGTTGCGCGGCCTTTTTTTGCCGCAATGGCGGGGTAGATTGTCACTATTGACATCATCCCCGCGCGACCGTTTTTCCACGTCGCCTCCATTCCAGCCTTCAGCACAAGAGAGAGTAACCGACCATGTCCAGTCCCGGCAACAACCGCCCAACGACGCCCGCCACGACGGTGTCCCTCCTCAATCTCGACCGCCCCAAACCCCACAACCCCGAAGCCGAAATCGCCGTCCTCGGCGCCATGATGATCTCGCCGGACGCGGCGACGGCGGCCTTCTCCTGCCTCAAATTCGAGGGCGCCTTCTACCGTCCCGCCCATCAGATCATCTATGACGCCATGCTCGCACTGAGCGCGGACAAAGGCAACGCCAGCATGGACCCGGTCGTGCTGGCCGACCACCTTGAGCGCAACGGCCGCCTTGACGAGGTCGGAGGGCGCTCCTACATCGTCCAGCTGATGGACAGCGTCCCCACCGCCGCCAACATTGACCACTATCTTGATATCGTCCGCCAAAACGCCGTCCTGCGGCGCATCATCAGCACCTGCACCGACGCCATCGTCCACTGCTATGACTGCGATGAGGACGTGCCCCAGCTCCTCGACGGCATCGAACAACGCATCTTCGAAGTCAGCGGCATGAACGAAGCCAAGGACCTGCTACTCATCCAACCGCTCGTTGATGACGCCATAGATTATCTCGAAAAACTCATTGACGGCAATCCCGACGTGCTTGGCCTCGCCACCGGCTTTGAGATTGATCGCATGATCACGGGCCTGCGGCCCGGTGATCTCTTCGTCCTCGCCGCCCGTCCTTCCATCGGCAAGACCGCCCTGGCCCTAAATATCGCCGCCAATATCGCCATGAGCGCCAATCCCGTGCCCGTTGGCTTCTTCAGCTTGGAAATGCCCGCCCAGCAACTGGTGCTGCGTCTCATCTGCAGCACTGCCCGCGTCAGCCTTAGCGAATTTCGCAATAAGACGCTCTCCAATTCCGGCTGGATGGAAACCCTCCGCGCCTGCGACATGCTCCGCAAAGCCAATATCATCATTGACGACACCGGCGCCATTGACATCCTCGAACTGCGCGCCAAAGCCCGCCGCATGTGCAACAAACATGACGTCAAGGCCATCTTCGTTGACTACCTCCAGCTCATCCGCGCCCATACCAACCGTAACGCCAGCCGCGAAAACGAAGTGGCGCAAATCTCCGGCTCTCTCAAGGCCATGGCCAAGGAACTCAGCGTGCCCGTCGTCGTCCTGGCCCAGCTTAACCGCCAAGCCGAACAAGGCGACAAGCCAAAACTCAGCCACCTGCGCGAATCCGGCGCCATTGAGCAGGACGCCGATGTCGTGGCCCTCCTTCACCGCGAACGGGACAAACAACTCGAAGACGACAACACCGGCCTTGACGCCGAACTCATCATCGCCAAAAACCGCAACGGCTCCACCGGCACCCAGGAGCTGCTCTTTTTCCCACGCTTTACCCGTTTTGAAAACAAATCACGCATCAGCGAAGCCGATGTCCCCGAACAATAAACGCCTGACGCAAAACAGATCAGGTGGATCGGGCGGATCCGACTTTTTGATCGGTCTGATCGGTCTGATCAGCAGACGGATCGGACCGATCGGACGGATCGGGCGGATCCTGTTTTCTGATCAGTCTGATCGGTCTGATCATCGGGCGGAGCAGGCCGCCCCCACTCTGTGAGAATCTGCGAAATCTGCGGATAGAAAATGGGCGGGCCGCCAAAATCTGCGAATAGGAAGGACAAACAGGCAGGCCCTCCCTGCACCAAGCAGCCCACCCTGAAAATAATCTGCGAGAATCTGCGAAATCTGCGGATAGAAAATGGGC
This sequence comes from Lentisphaerota bacterium, assembly GCA_012799755.1. Classification (GTDB taxonomy): domain Bacteria; phylum Verrucomicrobiota; class Lentisphaeria; order Oligosphaerales; family Oligosphaeraceae; genus Oligosphaera. The sequence continues at coordinate 2,175 of JAAZKQ010000190.1, forward strand.
GGGCCGCCAAAATCTGCGAATAGGAAGGACAAACAGACAGGCCCTCCCTGCACCAAGCAGCCCACCCTGAAAATAATCTGCGAGAATCTGCGAAATCTGCGGATAGAAAAAAAAACTGGCGTCCACAAGCTCCCTTCAGGGAATTTCCAGGTACACGGGTGCCGTTGTCAGGTTTTCCGCGCCATCGCTGGTGATGACGGCGACGTCTTCAATGCGGATGCCGCCCCACTCGGGATAATACAGCCCCGGCTCAACGGTCACCACATTGCCCGCCAGCAGCGGCTCGTCATTGCGCAGGTTCAGACCGGGATATTCATGGATATCCAAGCCAAGGCCATGCCCCGTACTATGGAAAAAGCCCCGGGCCGGGCCGGGCTCAAACACGGTTTCATAGCCGTCTTCGGCGAAAACGGCCTCAACGCGCTCATGCACGGTTTTGGCGATCACGCCCGGCGCCAGCATCGCCAGCGCCTCCCGTTGAGCCCGTTGCACGCTCGCGAAAGCGCGGCGTACACAATCCGCCGCGCGCCCCTTGACCAAGGTCCGCGTCAAGTCGCCGTAGTAGCCCGTGCGGTCGCAACGGGGAAAGATGTCCAGCACAATCGGCACATTGGCCGCGATTGGGCCGCTGCCCTCGCAGTGCGGGCTGGCTCCCTGCACGCCCGGCGCAGTGATGGTATGCGATGCTGTGCCACCGCAGCGTGCCACCTCAGCATTGATCTCACCGCGCAAGCGCTCCGCCGTCAGCACCGCGCCCTGCCAGCGGACCATATTGTCGGCGTCAATGACGCTCTCCCGCAGCACCTGCTCCGCCCGTCGCAGCCCCGCTTCGGCCAGCTGCACGCCCTCGCGCAGCCAAGCAACCTCCTTGGTCGTCTTAATGGCCCGCTGGGGGCAAAAACGCTGCACCACCTCCAGCTCAAGGCCCTTGTCCAACAAGGTACGGGCCAGCGCAAAGGGGAAATTCGCCGGCACCTGCCAGGTCTTGACACCGCTGTATGCGGCCAGCGCCGCGATCAGATCGCTGGTTTTCGGACGTTCTTCCGCCAGGCCCCAGCGCGCCGCGGCCGCCTTGGGCGTCATGACTTCCAGCCCTGGCCGGCCCTCGGCCTGCGCCCGCGCCAGTTCCATGACATTGATCACAATTCCGCGCTGCTCTTCCACCGCGTACCACAAAAAGTCGTCCGTCGTGGGAAAACCCGCCTCGTACCACAAATCAGCGCAAGACTCACTGGCTGCGTAGAGCAGGCGCCCCGTCTCTTTCGCTGCGCTCATGGGGTGTCGCCCTTCTCTGTCGCTCGGGTATTCTTGCGCGTCTTGGGCTGCGCCGCCATGCCCTTGCCCTCCTGTGCGTATTCAGCCCATATCCGCCGAACCACGCGACAGAATTCGTCCTCGCCATATTTCATCAGCCGGGAACCCCGGGCGATCTTGCCCAGACTGATGCCCAGGCGCTGACTGATGTCCCTCTGCGTAAACCCGGCCTCAAGGCATTGCAGCAAACGCCAGCGCAGATGAATGCCCTCCAATTCGGATGGCGTCAGCAGGCCCTGCAACACCACCGCCAACTCCTCGTGGTTGCGTGTCCGCAATAAAATGTCCGCCAATTCGTCAACCCATGGGGCAATCTTGGGTTCCAGAGCCATGCTCGCCTCCTTGCCTGAAGTCATCACAGAAAAACTCAACGACTAACCATAACCCGCACTGCCTGTTTTTCGACTGAGCACAGGCTATTCACCACGCTTTTCTGTAATCGGTCACTTGTTGATAACTGTTGTTCCCGCAAGCTGCTATGGACAGTATGGACAGTATGGACAGTATGGACAGTATGGACAGTATGGACAGTATGGACGGCGAGCGAGCAGGTGTTGTCGTCCATCGTGTCCATAATGTCCAGATGCGCCGTAGGCGCTTAACCATGCTTAACCCCAGCCTTCAGGCTGGGGTGAACAGCTCCCCAGGAGGCAGTGCCTTGTAAAGGCACAACAGCTGAAAAGACCGTCGGCGCGACAATTATCAATCGGTAATCGCTTACCTTTTTCTTGCAAAGCGCGGCCGCCCGCCCTACAGTTTCACTGTGCCTGCGGAGCCCCTGCGGCAGCGCCCCTCAGCATGACTCGCCAAAACCAAGCAATGCGCATAACGGAGCACCACCATGATTGCGAGACGCCTCATCCTCATTCCGACCCTCATTTGCGGCGCCATGACCGCCATCGCCCAGACAGCACTGCGCTTCGAAGCCGAAGAAGTCATCATCAATAAAGAAGTCATCATCAAGGACAAAATGCGCCCGGACCTCTGGACTTTCTGGACCACCGATAAGGATGCCGACAAAAAGTGGTCGGGCGGCGTGGTCATCCGCAGCCCGGAAGTCAAAGAAGACCGTAGCAGCCCCGAAGAAGGCGCACCAGTCCTCTACGTGAGCATTCCCATGCCTGATTCAGGCACCTACGACATCCGCGCCATCGGCATTGGCCGCCCCATCGCCTTGTCCCTTGACAACGGTAAAACCTGGATACGCCAGACCTCGTCGCTCATTGCCGAAGGCGTCGTCGCCGACGGCACGCCCTTCACCTGCTGCTTTGATGACGCCTTCGCCCATGACAAACCCGAGCACCGCGGCGCCACTTACCTGGATTACTTCACCCTCACTCCCGCCCTGCCCACCGTCAATGGCGTCAAAAATCCCGACTTCGAAGTCCAGCTCAGCAGCAAGGCCTTGCCGGATGGCTGGGGATGGTGGTCACGGGACAACGCCGGCCAAGCTCAGCTTACGGACGATGCCAAATCAGGGCAAAAAGCCGTCAGCATCACCTACCTCGGCAGCAAGGACTGGGCCTTCAATAACGGCGGCAGTATCGCGGTCAGCAGCGGCCGGCAATTCACCTGCAGCGTCTGGGTAAAAATCAACAGCGCCAAGTCGCCACAGTCAATTACCCTGCAAGCCGTCGGCAGTAAGGACAAAAAGCTCGTCAAGTACGGCTACGCTGCGGCAAAAGCCGGCGACAGCAAAGAATGGCAGCTGCTGACAACGACTTTCAGCGTCGGCGACGACATTGACCGTCTCCAGCTGCGCCTCGTCGGCGCCGGCGATACCGATATCGTCGTTGATGCCTTCAGTCTTCAACCTGTAAACTGATACTTGCGCAACCCAAGCACCACGGAGGTTCCAGCATGTTCGCATTCATCCGCACCCGCGCCGCCATCCTGACCGCTATCGCCGCCACCGTCGCGACACTGCCCATGATTGGCCGCGCCCAGCGCATTGAAGTCGAAACCACCATCGTCAATCACGAAGCCACCACCGACGATGTCCTCAGCGAAAAACACTGGTGCATCTGGCGCAGTGACAAGGACGCCGACAAAAAATGGTCCGGGGCCGTCGTCGTCCGCGGCCCCATTGTCCGCGAAGACCGCACAGACAGCGCTGAGGGCGCGCCGCCCCTGCACTGCCGCATCCCCGTGCCGGAGCCTGGCACCTACTCACTCAGTATCTTCGGCTCCCATCGCCCCTTTGGCGTCTCCCTTGACGGCGGCAGCACCTGGCGCCGCTTCACCCAAGGCTCAATCTTCAGCGCCATGGACATCACCGCCGACCATATTGACTGCCATTTTGACGACCGCTTCGCCGCCGAAATCCCCGCCCAGCGGGGCGCGGCCTACCTCGACTACTTCATCCTCGAACGCATCACCAATGTCAAAAACAACCTCGCCAACCCCGATTTTGAAGCCGGTCAGCCCGGCGCCACCCCACCCGGCTGGACTTGGTGGCACCGCGAAAACCTCGGCCAGGCCGTCGTCACCACCGACGCCGCCGAAGGCAAGCAGGCCCTGCACATCACCACCCCCGAAGGACGTGACTGGAATTGCAGCAATGCCTTCCGCATGGCTGTCAAAGCCGATACCGAATACCGCATCAGCGCTCGCGCCAAAGCCAATGTCGGCAGGGCCGATCTCGCTATCGTCGGTCTCAAAAATGGCCAGGTCGTCACCTGGCAACACGCCCGTGCCAGACTCCACAACAAGAGTGACTGGCACGACGTAAAAGGCTTCCTCTCCTTCGTCGCCGAAGACGATCTTGATGAGGTCTACCTGCGCATCGCCGGCAGCGGCGCCGCCGATGTCATCATTGACGACATCGCCATCACCCCGGTCGTCCGCAGCGCCACCCCGCCACGCCCACCGGTGCAGGGCTTTGCCAGGTCCCGGGTGCAGGAAGCCATGAATCGCGGCCTCGTCGCCATGCCCGACGCAGGCGGCGTCTATCTGTCCTGGCGCTTCCTCAAAAGCGACCCGCAGGACATCGCCTTCAATGTCCTGCGCAGCCGCGAAGGCAAGCAGAATCAGCTCAATTCCGCGCCCATACGCCAGACCTGCGACTTCTTTGACGCCACCGGCCTCCCCGGCGACAGCTACGAGGTACTCCCCGTCAACGCCCCCGCGGCGCCCGCCGGCAAAGCCACCGCTGTCGCTCCGGCCGACGCCAGTGATCTGCCCTATCTCTCATTCAAGCTCAGCGACCCGGAAGCTAAAGTCCAAAAAGTCGGCATCGGCGATCTCAATGGCGACGGCGCCTACGACTACGTCGTCAAACACCCCAGCGGCAACGTTGACCCCTGGAGCGTCGTCTGGTACGCGTCGCCGGAAACCTACAAGCTCGAAGCCTTTCTCAGCGACGGCACCCGCCTCTGGACCAAGGACCTCGGCTGGGCCATTGAACGCGGCATGTGGTACTCGCCTTTCGTTGTTTATGACTTCAATGGCGATGGCAAGGCCGAAGTCGCCCTCAAACTCGGCGAAGGCGATCCCCGCGACGCCGACGGCAAAGTCAGCTCCGGCCCCGAATGGCTCGTGGTCTGGGACGGCATGACCGGCGAAGAAATCGCCCGCGCCCCCTGGCCGGCACGCGACCCCTTTGAAAACTACAACCTCGCCTCGCGAAACTTGATTACCGTCGCCTACCTCGACGGCAAGACGCCATGCATCATCGCGCTTCGCGGCACCTACGGCGTCATGCTCGCCGACGCTTGGCAGCTCAACAACGGCAAGCTCGAAAAGCTGTGGTCATACAGCAACGAAGAACTCCCCAGTCGCTACTGGGGACAGGGCGCACACACCACCTACGCACTTGATCTTGATGACGACGGGCGGGACGAAATCGTCCTCGGCAGCGCCGTCATTGACGATAACGGCATGCCGCTCTGGACCACCGGCAAGGGCCATCCCGACGGCGCTTTCACCGGCAAACTCCGCCCGGACCTCCCCGGCCTGCAAATCGCCTATATCATGGAAACCCGCCAGCGCAAAGGCGGCATCTGCATGGCCGATGCCCGCACCGGCAAATTACTCTGGGAACTCGACACGCCGACCTCACACGTTGACGACAAAGGCACCTGCGCCGATCTCGACCCCCGTTACCCCGGCGTCGAAGTCGCCGGCGCTGACATGGCCATCCTCGAACCCGGAACCAACAAACGCGGCCTGGTCACCGGCTGGCTCTTTACCGCCAACGGCGAACTCCTCAAAGAAGGCAAAGACATGCCCTACCGCTTCGGCACCTGGACGGTCTACTGGGACGCTGATCTGCAAAAGGAGCTTATCCGCGGCAGAATCGTTGATCCCGACGGCTATTACGTCAGCACCACCAACCGCCGCGGCTCACTCATCATGGTCGCTGATGTCCTCGGTGACTGGCGCGAAGAAATCTTCGGCTCCGTCCCCGGCGAATTGCGCATCTACACCACGACCATCCCGGCCATGGACCGCCGGCATTGCCTGATGCAGGAGCATAACTACCGCATGCGCAACGCCGCCAACGCCATGGGCTACTCCACGGAAGCCATGCTGCCTTACGACCCCGAAAGCGAATCCCCCAACCTCAATCTCACCTATCAGCTTGACGACGAAGGCGCCCGCCTCCGCATCGTCGCCGTTGCCTCCCGTCACGCGGCCATTGCCGGCAAGATCACTCTTGATCCCATCCCCGGCGTGACCTTCTCACCGGCGTCCTTCCCAGTCAATCTCCAGCCCGGTGAACGCCTGATCACCACCGTCATTCCCACCTGGGACGATGGCTACGACGGCCATATCAAGGCTCATTTCGACCTCGGCAATGGCACGATCCTCCGCGGGCAGGTCTACGCCCGGGCGCCACGCGGCATCCTCAAAAATGCTTTTTTCCAAGAAGCCGAAAAATTCAGCTCGCAGCAGGGCGGCGCCGTGCAAATCCGCGATGACAAGCCCGGCACCAGCGGCAAGTCCATCTCCCATTGGGACCCCGTAGGCCACACCCTCAGTTGGGAAATCAACGTGCCCAAAGCCGGTAAATACCACTTCTTCGCCCGCTACTGCAATACCAACGGCGCCAAACGACGCATCATCATCAATGACCAAGACCTCGGCGAATGGGCCTTCGCCGCCACCGGCGGCTATGGCGGCTCGCCCCTTGATTGGGACCATTTCTCCCCCGTCCGCAATGGCCGGAAGATGGTCTTCGAACTCAAAGCCGGCACGCAACGCGTCGTCATGGAAAATACCGACGGCATCGGCAATAATCTCGACTACATCGCCTTCAAGCCCGTGGAGTAAATGCAATCGGCTGCATGATCAGGCGGATTGGCAAAGATCATCAGGCGGATCAGACCGATCAGACCGATCGGACCGATCTGGCTGTGTGATCAGGCGGATCAGACCGATCGGACCGATCTGGCTGCGTGATCAGGCGGATCAGGCTGCTCTGTCCACCCTGTCCACCCTGTCCACCCTGTCCACCATGTCCAC
>JAAZKQ010000191.1 GCA_012799755.1 Lentisphaerota bacterium
TACGGCCAAAGGGGCAATGGAACCCACCTTTCGTGTCTACTATGTGGCACGCCTTCAGCGTGCAATTTCGGGACGGGACGCACCCAGGGTGGCGCCTGTGGCGCAACCCTGGGCTAGTATGTGGCACGCCTTCAGCGTGCCTTGCCGACGCGGACATCAATGGCTCTTATATGAAGAGTATCCGTCCGATTCGCCCGATCCGTCTGCTGCTCCGACTAATGCGACTGATCCAACCCGGCCTTTTCCTCCCCCTTTGCAAAACCTAGCTGCACTTTTCGCTCAGCGCGTCATGATAGGGCTGGCTGCCGAAGCGGTCGAGGTCATCAAGGAGGAAGAACATCCCGCTGGCGCGCCAGCGGCGACCGGTGGCCAGGAAGTCAAGGATACGCCGTTGCAAATCGGTATCCCGTGGCGCGTCCTTGAGCTCGAAGGGACCACTTTTGAGGAAGACGAACCACAGGCCGTCCCAAGCGGAACTAGGCACCGGATACAGGTAGAGTTCGCGCTGGAAGCGCACCAGATTGGCCGTATCCGGCAGAATCTCTTGCAGTTGATTGTTGAAAATCCACGACGCGCAATTGACGGCCTTCACTGGCCGGTCGGGAAAGTACTGGCGGAAGAAATCACGGGCGCGCAGGAGAGAATCCCGGCAGGCCTCCAGAGTCATTTTGCCGCCGGAGGGAATGTGCATGGTGAGGCTGTCTTCGCCCTTGCACAGCACCCGCTCCCAGTCCGCCAGAGGCAACGTGATTTTCTCACGGCGAGCATAGCCCTGTGGCGAAACCGGTGTGCCGCAGACGCAGTCATTCGCGAAACCAAGTTCGGAGACCCAGCTGTCCTCATTAGCGTAGTCTTCTTCACGGTTGTAACGGTAGCCATCGGCGCTGAAACGCGTGCCATCCGGCGGAAAAGCGACAACCTGCCCCGTCCGGCGGTGGCGATAGACAATCATATCGCGTTTCATCGGCTCCAGCCAGTATTCCAGCCGTCCCAGGCGGAAATAAGGCTCGCGCGTGTAATGACGCATCCAGCCCATCTGGTTGAGATAGATGCCCGGCCGACCGTCATGGCCGCGGCAATAATTGTCATTGCAGTAACGCGCCGCCTGTTGCAGGGTCTCACGGGTGACCGCCTCCGGTATTCCCAAGCGCTGATGGTGCTCGTAAACCATGGGCGCATAGGCAATGGCAGCCAGCAAGTACAGCAGCCCGCGACGCTCACCGAGCCGCGCCGGTTCCGGCCATGCCTGCGGCGGACAGGGCACCGGCGCGTGAAACACCCGCCAGTAGCAATGCCAAGCCAGCTGCGCCAGCGACTCATCAGCACGCGCCGCTGCCGCAACCGCAAGCAGCTCGGACTCCATGGCGGCGTCAAGGCCCGTCGCCTCACGGCAACGGCGGATAAAATCCTCCGCCAGAAAATGTGGCCCGTCGGCGGGATAGTCGGCCATGGCCTCGTCCCAATGCAAGGCGACATTGGCCAGCTGGCTGTCATCGCCGATTTCCCTAAGTACCTCTTCAGCGCTTTTCATCGTCGTCCTTCTGCGCCCGCCGGCGCTTGTCTTCGTTTTCTGTCTGCGGCTTCTGCTTGCAAGCCAATGCCGTGATGCGGCGTATAAAATCGCCCTTGGCCTTCGTATATTCCACTCGGTCATGGCTATTTTTAGCCGCCAGCCGGCGTTTCAAATCCGCATACTCTTGAGCCACGGCGGGATGCTCCCGCAAATAATCGCGGAACTGCAAACGCTGCCAGTGACCACTGAAGCTTTTTTCGACGACGTGGAGCTGGGCCAGGCGCTCGCCATGCCCGCAGCGTTTGATGAACCAGCAATACCAGGGGCCGCCGTCGTTGCCAAAAGTTGGCCGCCAGAAATAGTCGTAGCCCTCGGCCTCCAGAATGGGCGGCAGCAACTCCCGCGCCGTCGCCAGTGACTCAACCTCAAGCAGCAGGTCAATCACCGGTTTGGCCGCCAAGCCCGGCACCGCCGTGCTGCCAAAATGCTCAATGCGCCGGAAGTAGCCCGCCGGCACCAGGCTCTCCAGATGCGCCTTCTCGGCCGCAAACAATTCCGGCCAGCGCGGATCGTAGTCGCAGACGGTCACGTCGTCGGCAAGCACCTGCTGTACCCTCTCCGCCAAGCTCGGCAGCGGCGCCTTGTACAGCCGTGACTGCTCGCCCCAGGGGTGATAGCCCACGCCGATCTCCGTGAAGCCATAGCGCTCATAGAAGCCTCGCAGGCCCGTGGCGACATAGAGTGCCTCGTAACCCGCCGCCCGGGCGTCAGCCTTGATGCGGCATATCAGCCGGCCTGCCAGACGCCGCCGGCGCCAGGGCGCCGCCACATATACCGCGCAGAGCCAGGGCCACAGGTCCATGCGGCTGACAAAGTCATTGCTGATCAGGCCGGCGCCGCCGATGGCCTCATCGCCAGCCAGCAGCAAATACCAACGTGGCAGGGCTGACGGCGTATCCAAGCTGTGGCGAATACAGTCGTCATAGAGATCCCGCCGCCGGCCTTCTGACCACCAAGCGCTGAAAGCATCAATCGCCAAAGTGGCCAATTCCGGCTGCTCGCGCACTGCCACGAGCCGCAGCTCTCGTATATCCATAAAGGCCAGTCCTCCTTGAACGAAGTCCTGCGACACAGTAAGCGGTCACTCATTGGATAACAGCCATTTCCTGTCGCTTTGCGATGGAAACCATCTTTCGTGTTGACTTTGTCGCACGCTTACAGCGTGCAATTTTTGGGGACGCCTACCCGGGGCGGCGCGCGCTTTCAGCGCGGCTTGCCCGGGCTGGTATGTTTTGCGCCTTCAGCGCTTCCGCCGCTTCGCGGCCAAGGAGGCTGGGCGCTTGGCACCGTTTGCGGGGTCATGTCACGCTGCGGGCTGCAAGCCCGCAGCACAGCCGGAAAACAGGCGAGCTTGGTTCCGCAGAACGGACAGGAAACAGATGCCTGTCCACAATGTCCACAATGTCCACTCTGTCCACAATGTCCACTCTGTCCACAATGTCCACTTTATCAACGAGTGACCGCTCACTGCGACACTCTGAAATCCGCCGTCGCGCCGGTTGCACTTTCACTGAAAAACAATACGTTACTTGTTTCTCATTCCCAAGTCCAACCTCCAAACTGGAAACACCCATGCTGCAACTTGATTTTTCCAAAAGTGCCGATGGCCTCATTCCCGCCATTGCCCAAGATTGGCAGACCGGCGAAGTGCTCATGCTCGCCTACATCAATGAAGAGGCTTGGCGCAAGACCCTCGAAACCGGCGTGGCCACCTACTGGACCCGCTCCCGCAAAAAGCTCTGGGTCAAGGGCGAGAGCTCCGGCAACATCCAGAAGATCAAGGAAATCCTCGTTGACTGTGACTTGGATACCGTCATCTTTAAGATCGAACAGGTTGGCGACGCCGCCTGCCATGAGGGCTACCGCAGCTGTTTCTTCCGTAAAGTCGAGGCCGACGGCAGCCTGAAGGTCGTTGGCGAACGCGTGTTTGATCCCGAAAAAGTCTACAAGAAATAAGCCCGGGCTAGTCGCCCGCCGTCACTTCACCCCGAGGACCACACTATGGCAACGCTTCGCTTAGGCATTCCCAAAGGCAGCTTGGAAGAGACCACCGTTGATATGTTCCGCCGCGCCGGCTACAAGATTGACGTCCAGTCCCGCTCTTACTACCCGTCCATTGACGACAAGGACATCGAATGCGTGCTCATCCGCGCTCAGGAGATGTCCCGTTACGTCGAAGAGGGCCTGCTTGACTGCGGCCTCACCGGCCATGACTGGATCGTCGAAAACAACTCCGACGTCGTGGAAATCGCCGAGCTCGTCTACGGCAAAGTCGGCCGCAAGCCCCTGCGCTGGGTGCTGGCCGTGCCCAACGACTCCGAGATTCAAGGCCCCAAAGACCTGGCCGGCAAGCGCATCGCCACTGAGGCCGTCGGCATGACCAAGCGCTATCTGGCCAAGCACGGCGTCGAAGCCTCCGTCGAATTCAGCTGGGGCGCCACCGAAGTCAAGCCGCCGCACTTGGCCGACGCCATTGTCGAAATCACCGAAACCGGCTCCAGCCTGCGCGCCAACAACCTCCGCATCGTTGATACGCTTTGCGAGACCACCACGCGCTTCATCGCCAACAAGGATTCCGCCAAAGACCCTGTCAAACGCGCCAAGATGGACAAGCTGGCGCTGCTGCTCAAGGCCGTCCTCGCCGCCGAATCACGCGTCGGGCTGATGCTCAACGTCCATAAAGACCACCTTGAGGCCGTGCTGAGCATTCTTCCCGCCCTGCAGCGGCCGACGGTCGCCAGCCTGTCGGACAAGAACTGGTACTCGCTGACCACCGTCATTGACGAGCGTGTCGCCCGGGACATCATCCCGGAACTCATGCGCGCCGGTGCCGAGGGCCTGGTCGAATACTCCCTCAACAAGGTCGTGCTGTAAGCATTCATGCAGTCCCGGGAGAGTTCGGGCTTGGAGCCCCTGTCGCGTCATGCCGGAAAAAGCCGCTGCCATTCTACTCGAAACCGATAGCCTGGCCAAGGCCTATGATGGCGTGTTGGTGCTGAGCGATATTTCGCTTCAGGTGAAGCCGGGGATCATCCTCGGCATCATCGGTGAAAATGGCGCCGGCAAGTCCACCCTCACCAAGTGCCTCAACGGCATGACGCAACCCAGCGGCGGCCGCGTCATCTTCCAAGGCGAAGAGCTGCGCGAGCTCAGCGTCGCTGACGCCATTGCCAAAGGCATCGTCACCATACCCCAGGAATTCAACCTGGTCAGCGACCTCAATGTGTACGAGAACATCTTTCTCGGACACGAGCCGCGCAATGCCTGGGGCTTGCTCGACCGCCCGGCCATGCGCGCCAAGGCCCGCGAACTCCTCGCCACCCTCAATGCCCATCTTGATCCCGAACGGCGTATTGCCACCCTCAGCGTCGCCGAAAAACAGATGGTTGAGATCGCCAAAGCACTCACCAGTCCCTGCCGGCTGCTGATCATGGACGAGCCTACCACCGTCCTCAATCAACGCGAGGTCGCCACGCTCTTCACCGTCATGCGCCGCCTCCGCGATCAAGGCACCAGCATTCTCTATATCTCCCACAAGCTCAAGGAAGTCCGCGAAATCTGCGATGAAGTCATCGTTCTCCGCGATGGCCAGTTCATCAGCCACGACCCGATTGGCGCCCTCGACGAAGCCGAAATGGCCCGGCGCATGGTCGGGCGGGATATGAGCCAGCTCTTCCCGCCCAAAGCTTCCCCGCCGGCCGACGCCGAATGCGTCCTGGATGTGCGCAGCCTCCACGTTCCCGGCCTGCTGCACGACATCTCTTTCTCCCTGCGCCGCGGTGAAATCCTCGGTTTTGCCGGTCTGGTCGGCTCCGGGCGCACAGAACTGGCCGAGACACTCTATGGCCTGCATCCCATGCAATCAGGCAGCATCACCCTCTTTGGACAGCCCTACCGCCCGAGTTCGCCGGCGCGAGCCATCGCCGCCGGCTTGGCCTACCTGTCCGAAGACCGCCAAGGCAGCGGCGTTCTCGTTGACTTCTCCGTCGCCAACAACGTCACGCTGTCGTCTCTGCGGCAATACTGCCGGCCCTTTATCAGCAAAAGTCGTGAAAACGCCCGGGCGCAACATTACGTTGATGCTTTCCACATCAGGGCCCCCGGTATTGACGCACCGTTGCGCAGTCTCAGCGGCGGCAATCAACAGAAGGTGGCCATTGCCAAGGGTCTTGACACAGCGCCCAAGCTCTTCATCTTCGATGAGCCCACGCGCGGCATTGACATCAACGCCAAGAGCGAAGTCTACGCCTTTATTCGCCGGCTGCTGGACCAGGGCATTTCCTGCCTGCTTATCTCGTCGGACCTCGAAGAAGTCATCGGCATGTGCAACCGCGTCGCCGTCATGCGTGCCGGCAGCATCGCCGGCGAAGTCAGCGGCGATCAGCTCAACGAAGATGAAATCATGTATTTGGCGACGGGAGTCAAATAAACCATGAGTACGGCCAAACCCTCTCCATCATCATCCCCGGCAGCCGCCGACTGGCGCCAGCGCGCGCTCGGCCGGCTCAGCGATTACGGCCCCTATATCGCCCTGGCGGCACTGCTCGTCGTCTGCGCCATATCCAGTCCGTCATTCCGCCGACCGCAGAACCTGATCAATATCACCCGGCAGATCTCCTACAGCGGCATCATCGCCATCGGCATGACCTTCGTCATCATTGGCGGCGGCATTGACCTTTCCGTCGGCTCACTGCTGGCCTTTGCGGGCAGCGTCGGCATCATCGCCATGAATCACTGTGACAACCCCTTGCTGGCCGTCGTCGTGGCCATCGTCGTATCCATCGCCATCGGCACGGCCTGCGGCGCGCTCAACGGCGCATTGATCACCGTCGGCAAGATACCGCCCTTCATCGTCACGCTGGGCACCCTGTCCATTTTCCGCTCGCTGACGTTGTACATCGCCAACGCCGGGCTGCTGACCAGCAAGCACGAACTCTTCGCCCGTTTCGGCGGCATGATCATCCTGGGCATTCCCCTGCCGGCGTGGCTTCTGCTGCTGCTGACCATCATCGGCGCCATCATCCTGCAACAAACACGGTTTGGTCGCTACATCTGCGCCGTCGGCTCCAACGAGCGGGTCGCCCGCTACGCAGCCATCAATACCAGCCTGATTAAATTCAGCACCTATGTCATCGCCGGCTTCCTTGCCGGCATCAGCGCGGTACTGCTGGGCGGCCGCCTGTCGTCACTGAGTTCAACCACCGCCGGCCTGTCCTACGAACTTGACGCCATCGCCGCCGCCATCATCGGCGGCACGGCCATGGCCGGCGGTCGCGGCTCGGTAATCGGCACCCTCGCCGGCGCGTTGATCCTCGGTATCGTCTCCAATGTTCTCGACATGTGGGGCGTTTCTGTTAATTTACAGGGTACAGTAAAGGGCGTCGTCATTATCATCGCCGTGCTGATCCAGCGCCAGCGCTGAGCATAGCCCGACATTGCGCATGCCGTTGTTATTTCCCGCATCATTTATGTGTCTCCCCATCAACGAAAGGAATCCCACCATGAAGTCACTCCTGCGTCTGAGCGTATGCCTGGCCATTGCCACCCTCCTTGTCCTACCCTTCGCCGGCTGCGGCAAGAAGAAGACAAGCAACCAGCTCACCATTGGTATTTCCATCCCCAGCGCCGACCACGGCTGGACAGGCGGCGTTGTCTGGTGGGCCGAGCAAGCCAAGCAAGACTGGGAAACCCGGGACCCCAATGTCAAAGTCATCGTCTCCACCGCCAAAGATGCCAGTGAGCAGGTGGACAAGGTCGAAAACCTCATGGTACAGGGCATTGACGCCCTGGTCATTCTACCCCATGATCCCAGCCCCCTCACCGGCATCTGCGAACAGGTCGCCAACGCCGGTATCTACCTCGTCGTTGTTGATCGCGGCATTGACAGGCCTGTGCAGAATCTCTACCTCGCCGGCGATAATGCCGGATTCGGCCGCGGCGGCGCCGAATCCATTGTCAGAGCCCTCAACGGCAAAGGCAAAATCCTGGTCATGGAAGGCATTCCCTGCACAGTCAACAGCATCCGTGTTGACGCCTTCAACGAAGTCATCAAACAGCACCCCGGCATTGAAATCCTCGAATCCCAATCCGCCTACCGGGATACCGAAAAGGGCCTGAAGCTGATGGAGAACTACCTCCAGAAGTACCCCCAGATTGACGCCGTCTGGACCGGTGATGACGACGTGCTCCTCGGCGCCCTCAAGGCCTATGAGGAATCCGGCCGCAAGGACATCAAGTGCTTTGTCGGTGGCGCCGGCAGCAAGGTCATCGTCAAACGCATTCTTGATGGCGATGAACTTATCCCCTTCGATGTCACTTATCCGCCCAGGATGATCGCCGAAGGCGTTGACTACGCCATCATGGGGCTGCGCGGCGAACTACAAGATGGTCTCAAGACCGTCATCATTCCCGCCGAAATCATCACTCGGGAAAATGCCGAGAACTACTACTACCCCGACTCCATCTTCTGAGAAACGCGGCTGCCAAGCCGCGCTGCCCGCCATGGATCAACTCCAGCGCCTGGTCGCTATCGTCGCCAAACTGCGCGCTCCCGAGGGTGGTTGCCCTTGGGACCGCAAACAGACCCACCTGTCCCTGCGCCGCTTCCTCGTCGAGGAAGCCGGCGAGTTCCTTGACGCCGTGGAGGACAACGATCACGACGCCATGCGCGATGAACTCGGCGACCTGCTCCTGCAAGTCGTCCTCCATGCCCAGATCGCCAGCGAAAACGGCCACTTCGACCTCCAGGATGTCGCCAAATCCGAAGCCGATAAGATGCTGCGCCGGCATCCCCATGTCTTCGACACAATCACCGTCAATGACGCCGGTGATGTGGTCAAGCTTTGGGACGATATCAAAAAGGTCGAAAAAGGCGCCGCCGCCGGCGCCCACACCCTAGATCAGCTGCCCCGTAGTCTTCCCGCCCTCGCCCGCGCCCAAAAAGCCCTCGACAAGGCCGATAAGGTCGGTTTCGCCTGGCCTGATATCGCCGACGCCATCGCCAAGATCGAAGAGGAACTCGGCGAAGTGCGCGAGGCCACTCGCCAGGGCAGCCAAGCCGACATCGAAGAGGAACTCGGCGATATGCTTTTCACCATGGTCAATCTCTGCCGCTGGCAAAAGCTCCAGGCCGAAGAAGTCATGCAGAAAGCCGTGGGCAAATTCATTCGTCGCTTCACCCTCATGGAACAGCTTGTCGCTGACCAAGGCAGACAACTTCGCGACTGCGCCCCCGAAGAACTCCTGGAAGCCTGGAATAAAGCCAAAAAAGCCGATAAAAACTGAAACAGCCCCCTGCCCCAAGGTCATCCGAAAAGAGGCACGAAGAATTTTTTACCTGTTGCAAGAGTTTTTATCAGCTTTCCTTTAGCCATAAAGTAGATATGATTACCACACAAACAACAGAGAAAAGTTCAGCCCCTGCCTTCAGCAATTGA
>JAAZKQ010000192.1 GCA_012799755.1 Lentisphaerota bacterium
ACTGCGGCCAAAGGGGCCGAGGAACACGAACATAAACGGCCCTCTACCCAGGGCGGCGCACACTTTCAGCGTGCTTGCCCTGGGCTGGTATGTTTTGCGCCTTCAGCGCTTCTGCCGCTTCGCGGCTATCTGGGCTGCTTGCGGGGTCATGTCACGCTGCGGGCTGCAAGCCCGCAGCACAGCCGGCAAACAGGCGCTATTCACGTGAAGGCAGACAGCGTGGGCGGAGAGAAAGCACGTGTTGTCGTCCACCCTGTCCACCCTGTCCGGCCAGCGATCCTATTGGTTGCGACGAATCGTTCCTAAATTATAGTATGCAGTTTATATTGAATTTACCGTGCCACTAGCGCCGCAGCTGTGCAGGTCGCGCCTTGTCATCCCATAAGCCGTCCGGCACCTGCTCCGGCGTCAATCAACAGCCCTTGCAAGTAGAAAACGCGTCATTATGAAACTATCCCAGATTGTCGGCCAACGCCTCAAAGAAGCCCCCCGCGATGCCCAGACGGCCAGCCATATTTTCCTGATCCGCGGCGGCTATGTGCGCCTGGTTTCCGCTGGTCTTTACACGCTGTTGCCCCTTGGCCGGCGCATCACCCGCAAGATTGAGCAGATTCTGCGCGAGGAAATGGACCGCGTTGACGGGCAGGAAATCCGCATGCCGGTAGTCCTGCCGGCTGAGCTCTGGGAGGAAAGCGGCCGCTACGCCAAGGTCGGCAGCGAGCTTCTGCGTTTCAAAGATCGCAATGGTAAGGACATGCTCCTGGGCATGACCCACGAGGAAGCCGTTGTCCAGATTGCCCGGACCGAACTGGTATCCTACAAGCAGCTGCCGGCCATGCTCTACCAGCTTCAGACCAAGTACCGCGATGAAGCCCGCCCCCGCGCCGGCCTCATCCGCGTCCGCGAATTCACCATGAAGGACGCCTATAGCTTCCACAGTTCCCAGGAATGTCTGGAGAAATACTACCAGCGTTGTCACGAAGCCTACGAACGCATCTTCAAGCGCGTCGGACTCAAGCACTGTCTGTCCATTCTCTCGGACTCCGGCATGATGGGCGGCGCGGTATCCCATGAATTCATGGCCATCGCCGATTGCGGCGAAGACAGCATCTTCGTCTCGCCGGATGGCAGCTACCGCGCCAACCGCGAAGTCGCCGTGACCAAACTCGTCTTCCGCAAAGACGCGCCACAGCCCCTGAGCAAGGTCCACACTCCCAACTGCAAAACCATCGCTGACGTCGCCGGCTTCCTCAAACTCAGCCCCGAGCAAACCTGCAAAGCCGTGTTCTACAAGGACACGGACAACAAACTGGTCTTCGTTTGCATCCGCGGCGATCTCGAAGTCAATGAAGCCAAATTGCGCAAGGCCATCCAGTGCCCGGAAATTGACTTTGCCAATGACGAGCTCATCAGCGCCGCCGGCGCCGTGCCCGGCTTTGCCTCGCTGCTGGGCGTTGATGCGAAAAAAATCCGCGTGGTGGTTGATCCCTCCGTCAGCGAATCCAGCAACCTCGTCGTCGGCGCCAATGAAAAAGATCACCACATGCTCAACTTCAATTTTAATCGCGACGCCGCCGACCGCGAACATATCCTGATCACTGACATCGCCACCGTCCGCGAAGGCGATCCCTGCCCCCTCACCGGCCAGCCCCTCCAGGTTCTCAAGGGCATTGAGGTCGGCAATATCTTCCAGCTTGGCACCAAGTACTCCGTGCCAATGGGCTGCAATTACCTCGACCAAGACGGTAAAAGCAAGCCCATGATCATGGGTTGTTACGGCGTCGGCGTCGGTCGCACCATGGCCGCCATTGTTGAGCAATGCCATGACGACTACGGCCCCATCTGGCCCATGAGCGTCGCGCCATTCCAGGTGCATCTCATCGGCCTCAACATCAACCAGCCCGAAGTCCGTCAAGCCTGCGACAAGCTCTACCAGAGCCTCCTCGCCGCCGGCATTGACGTCCTCTATGATGATCGCGGCGAAAAAGCCGGCTTCGCCTTTGCCGACGCCGATCTCATCGGCGTGCCTCTGCGACTTATCGTCTCGCCCAAGACCCTCGCCCAAAATCAGGTTGAATTCAAACAGCGCAGCTGGGGCAAGCGCTCAGAGCTCATGGCCCTGGATGACGTCATAGCTTTCATCCAGCAACAAATTCAAGAACTCATGGCGCTCTGCCGTCCCGACGCCCCGACGGCTTAAGCGCGCATTGTCTGCAAGCGCCACAGTCATGCCAGTCGCGCATTGACACGGCGCCGCAGGAATGCAGCGAAGCTTTCGCCTCGACGTCCCGCACCTGTGCAGCGCTGTCTGTCGCCACTTGCCAAAAACCATGCCACTCTTCAGAATCTACAATCATTTCGGCGAAGAACTCAAACGCTTCGCCTCTGAAGACTTCTCGTCCACCATCAGCGTCGGGCGTTCGTCCAGCTGCGATGTGTCGCTCAAGGCCGTCGCTGATACCACCATCAGCCGAGAACATTTCGTCCTCGAAAAGCAGGGGCCGGCATGGAGAATTACCAACAACAGCAACTTCGGTCTCTATAAGAACGCGGAGAAATTCGAGGAAGGCAGCGTCCGTGACGGCGATGTCATCCGCTTTGGCCAATACTTTCTCTGCGTCGGTGCCAACTGTGGCCCATCTCCCTACGATATCACCTGGGATGTACCCACCAACAACCCAGAGCGCCGCGCCGCGCTCTGGCCGGGCACCAACTCCATCGGCGCCTCGGCGGATAACTACGTCACCGTCCGTACCGATGACGTGTCTCGTATCCACGGCCTGATCCATGTCGAAGGGGACAAGGTCAGCTACCAGAATATGTTCCAAAGCAATCGTTCGACCGTCAATGCCCAGGAAGTCGGCGAGGAGCCGGTCAAGGTCAAAGTCGGTGACGAAATCACCATGGCCGACACCACCGTCCACCTTGTTTCGGGCGTACGCATAAGCAAGATTGTCGCAAGCAGCACCGGCAAGCAGGGCGGTCGCTCCCACAATGCACTGAACGAGGCCGCCCTTCAGAACGTTCTGAATCCCAAGGCATCCATCACCTGGCCGATGCTCGTTTCCGTCCTGGCCTTCGGCGCCGTTTTTGCCATTGTCGCCTACATGCTGCTGTCCCTGCTGTAGCTTCCAGACCGCAGCCGCGACGCAGCGGAAACGAAAAAGCCGTTATATTACTTGTTTTCCTGCAAGCTTCACGAGCCCCCATTTTCAAAACAAATACACGCAAACCGTGGCAAACTCCGATAGCACAGTCCATTCACCAGACAACGGTCCACCGCTTGATGATGCGGACACCCCATCCCGTCAGCGGCCCCAGGCCGCCGGCAGCCAGGACTTGCAGGGCTCCTATCTGCGCATGGTCGGCAGTTACCCGCGATTGTCTCCACAGGAAGAGTACTTCTACGCCAAGCAATTCTTCGAGGCTCGCCAGCAGATTCAGTCCATTATCCGGCAGTTCCCCTCCCTGATCCTCTTTCAGCTGGCCCTCCTCAATGTCCCCAAATCCGGTCAACGCCTCGGCAATTACCTCGAAATTGAGGACAGCGAGGAAGACAGCAACGTCTATAAGCTGCTCGAACAGGTTGTGGAGTCATTCCTCCCCGATCACGACAAGACAAAGGTCCCCACGCCGGAAGACATCCCCAAAATCAGCAATCACGCTCTCTTCTGGAAACGCTGCGCCCCACTGGTGCTGCGGGATTACTTTTTTGACGAATGTCTGAAGCTGATTGACGAGGACGCCATCCGCCACTGCTTTGTCAGCGCCACGCAATGGGAAAAAGTCCACAGCCATCTGCATGAACAGTGCAGCCTGCTGCGTGAAGCGCGTACCATCATGGTTGAGCGCAATCTCCGCCTTGTCATCAGCATCGCCCGCAATTATCTCAATTACGGCATGCCGCTGCCCGATCTTGTCCAGGAAGGCAATATCGGCCTTATGCGCGCCGTGGAGAAATTCGACTATCAGCGCGGGCACCGTTTCAGCACCTACGCCAGCTTCTGGATCCGCAAAGCCATTCTCCGCGCCATCACCAACAACAGCCGTATCATCCGCCTGCCGGCGAACACCCTCCGCCAGATCAATCTTATCCGCCAGGCCGAGCAGCAACTCCTGCAGAAAAATGGCGATCCCCCCAGCGCTGAGGACATCGCCGAGGTCGTCGCCCTCTCGCCGGCCCGTGTCCGCGCACTGCTCAAAATGACCATGCAGCCCATATCCTTGCAAGCCATCACCAACACGGAAACCAATATCCAGGATGTACTGCCGGACGACAATGCCCCGCAGCCGCAAGATATCGCCGCCCGCAGCACCCTTCAGGACTCCGTGAGACTCGCCATGGATTCCCTTGACGACCGCGAACGCGAAATCATCTGCCGACGCTTCGGTTTGGGTGGCTATGAAGCCGAAACCCTAGCCAGCATCAGCAAAGACCTGAACTTGTCCAGCGAACGTGTCCGGCAAATCGAAGCCGCGGCAATCAACAAACTCCGTACGCCCGGCAATCTCAAATTCTTCGAGGGCTACAAATGAACGCGGCCCCCACAGTCCATCGTATCTCTGTGCCGCAGCAGACCGGCGCCACGCGAAACTCGGTCGCCACAAGACATTTTTCATTAACCGCCGCCGGCAACGCGCTGTCTGCAGGTCTGCAGGCACGCGAAGCCGTCTTCCCATCGCTCAGAACAGAGGACTTACGATCATGAGCAGTATCTACTGGCAAGAGGACATTGAGACTCTCCCCCGCCCCCAGCTGGCTGAACTCCAACTCAAAAAGCTTCGGGAAAGCATCTCCCGCGCCCTTCGCTCGCCCTACTACGGCAAACGCTATCGCGAGTTGAATATCAGCGCCGAGTCCATCCGCAGCCTGGACGATGTGCACAAGCTGCCCGTCACCACCAAGGATGATCTCCGCGCCTGTTATCCCTTTGAACTGCTCACCTGCCCCAAAGACGAGATCGTCCGCATGCACTGCACCAGCGGCACCACCGGCAACCCCGCCGCCGTCCTCTATTCTCGCCATGACCTTGCCTCCTGGGCAAATCTCGTAGCCCGCTCCATGTACGCCACGGGCGCCCGACCCAGCGATGTCTTTCAGAATATGAGCGGCTACGGCCTCTTCACCGGCGGCCTCGGCTTCCAGTACGGCGCCGAACGCCTCGGCTGCCTGAGCATACCTGCCGCCGCCGGCAACAGCCGTCGGCAGATCAAGCTCATGCAGGACTTCGGCACCACCATCGCCCACTCCATACCCAGCTATCTCGGACGTCTCCACGCCGTCTTCCTCGAAAACGGCATTGATCCCATTCGCGACACCAAGCTCGAACGGCTCTTCATCGGCGCTGAACCCCACTCCGAAGAAACCCGCCAACGCATTCAGGAGATGTTCGGCGCCAAGGCCTACAACTCCTTCGGCATGACCGAAATGAACGGCCCCGGCGTCGCCTTCGAATGCAGCTATCAAAACGGCCTGCATGTCTGGGAAGACTGTTACCTGCTTGAAATCGTTGATCCCGACACCCTTGAGCCCGTCCCCGAGGGCGAAATCGGCGAGATGGTCCTCAGCACCCTCGACCGCCAAGCCATGCCCATCATCCGCTACCGCACTCGCGATCTCACCCGCATCATTCCCGACAAATGCCCCTGCGGCCGTAGCGCCCGCCGCATTGACCGCATCACCGGCCGCTCAGACGATATGTTCATCATCAAGGGCTGCAACGTCTTCCCCATCCAGATCGAACGCGTCCTCATGCGCACCCGCGAAGTCGGCAGCGATTACCTTATCGTCCTTGACCGCAACAACGAAGGCGACACCATCACCGTCCAGGCCGAACTCAATGGAGAATCCTTTACGGACGACTACAAGCAGCTCGACGCTCTCCGCAAGCGCATCGCCAATGACATCCGGGACGAAATTCTTGTCACCCCGGCCATTCAGCTCGTCGGCCCCGGCGAATTGCCCAAGAGCGAAGGCAAGGCCGTCCGCGTCAAAGACCTCCGCGTCTGAAGCGTCGCTGTCGCCGGCTTTGCCTGTTGCTCTGCCCCGCCGCCCCCACGAGTAGATTGAAGCGTTCCAACCATGCCTGAGAGCATTAAAATAATTGGCGCCCGCCAACACAACCTCAAAAACATCACCCTGAGCATTCCCCGCAACGCCCTGGTTGTGATCACCGGTCCCAGCGGCTCCGGCAAGTCGTCCCTGGCCTTCGACACGCTTTATGCCGAAGGCCAGCGGCGCTACGTCGAAAGCCTCTCCGCCTACGCCCGGCAGTTCCTCGACCGCCTGCAAAAACCCCAGGTCGAGCATATTGACGGCCTCTCGCCGGCCATCGCCATCGAACAACGCAGCGCCGGCAGCTCGCCGCGCTCCATCGTCGCCACCACCACTGAAATCTACGACTATCTCCGCCTGCTCTACGCGCATATCGGCAAGCCGCACTGCCCCAAATGCGGTCGGCCCATCCAAGGGCAAAGCGCTCAGGCTATCTGCGATAAAATCCTCGCCATGCCGGCTGACATCAAAATCATGCTCCTCGCTCCCTACATCAGCGGTCGCAAAGGCGAAAATATCGAGGTGCTTGAAAACATGCGCCGAGACGGCTTCACCCGCGCCCGCGTTGATGGCGTGATCCGCAGTCTTGACGAGGACATCAAACTGGCCAAGACCAAAAAGCACACGCTTGAAGCCGTCGTTGACCGGCTCGTCACCGGCCGTAGCGACCAGGGGCGCCTCACCGACTCCATCGAACTGGCCCTGAAAAAGGGCAACGGCGTCATCAGCATCCTCAGCGAAGACCACGCCGCCCCCGACGGCTGGCGGGAAGAACTCCTCAGCGAACACCTCGCCTGCGCCCACTGCGATCTGAGTTTCGGTGAACTCCTCCCGCGCAATTTCTCCTTCAACACCCCCTACGGCGCCTGTCCGGCCTGCGACGGCCTCGGCGCCCGCCTCATCTTCACACCCGATGCCGTTATCCCCGACCCGACGCGCTCCATCAAGAACGGCGCCATTCCACTCTGGCGGCGGGGCATGCGCCGGACCATCATGCTCTACAACCACTACCTCCGCTGCCTCGCAGCCCACTATGGCTTCTCACTCAGCACGCCCTGGCAGGACCTGCCGGAAAAAATACGCCAGATTCTCCTCTACGGCAGCGGCGATGAAGTCGTCGTCTTCGATGTCTGGATGAAGGGTAAGCTACGGCCTTGGCGCAAGCCCTTTGAGGGCATCATCCCCAACCTTCTCCGCCGCCATCGCGAATCCGAAAGCGACGAGCTGCGCGAACGCCTCCAGGAGCACATGAGCTTTGAAAGCTGCCCGAGCTGTCATGGCGCCCGACTCAAACCGGAAGTCCTCGCCGTCACTATCAACGATCTCAACATCCACCAATACTGTTGCCTGAGCATTGACCAAGCCTACCAGTTCATGGACGAACTCACCATGAGCGCCAGCGAACACGCCATCGGCGATGACATCGTCCGCGAAATCAAGAGCCGCCTGGGCTTCCTCCGCGCCGTCGGCCTCAATTATCTCAGCCTCAATCGCGAAAGCGGCTCCCTCTCCGGCGGCGAATCCCAGCGCATCCGCCTAGCCAGCCAGGTCGGCAGCGGCCTCGTCGGTGTGCTCTACATCCTTGACGAACCCAGCATCGGCCTGCACCAGCGGGATAACGCCCGCCTGCTCCAGACTCTCGGCAAATTGCGCGACCTCGGCAACACCGTCATCGTCGTCGAGCACGATTTGGATACCATCCGCGCCGCCGACTACATCGTTGATCTCGGCCCCGGCGCCGGTCGCAACGGCGGCCACGTCGTCAGCGCCGGCAAGCCGGCGGACGTCGCCCGCTGCCAAGAGTCCCTCACCGGCCAGTTCCTTGCCGGCACTCGTAGCATTCCCATCCCCGCCACCCGCCTTCCCGGCAATGGCAAGGCCCTCGTCATCCGCGGCGCCGCCGAAAACAACCTCCACAACATTGACGTGAGCATCCCCCTCGGCACCTTCTGCTGCGTCACCGGCGTCTCCGGCTCCGGCAAATCAACCCTCATCAATCGCATCCTCACCCGCGCCGTCAACAAGCAGCTCGGCATCAAAACCGACGCGCCCGGCAAGCACCGCGGCATTGATGGTCTGGAAAACATTGACAAAATGATCGTCATTGACCAAAGCCCCATTGGTCGCACCCCGCGCTCAAACCCGGCGACCTATACCGGCCTCTTTGATGTCATCCGGCAAATCTTCGCCATGACCAACGACGCCAAGCTCCGTGGCTACGGTCCCGGCCGCTTCAGCTTCAACGTCAAGGGCGGCCGTTGTGAAGAATGTCGCGGCGACGGCATCAAGAAAATTGAGATGCAGTTCCTGCCCGATGTCTATGTGAGCTGCGAATACTGCCACGGCCAGCGTTACAACAACGAAACCCTCAATGTCCGTTACAAGGGCTACAATATCTCCGACGTGCTCAATATGACGGTCAACGAGGCCTGCGAGGTCTTTGCGGCCATTCCCCGCCTGAAGCAGAAACTGAACACCCTGCACGATGTCGGCCTGGGCTATATCCACCTCGGTCAGCCCGCCACCACCCTCTCCGGCGGCGAAGCCCAACGCGTCAAGCTGGCCACCGAGCTGTCCCGCCGCCCGCAGGGACATACCCTGTACATCCTTGACGAACCCACCACCGGCCTCCATCTGGCCGATATTGATCAGCTCCTGCTCGTTCTGCAAGCGCTTCGCGACCAAGGCAATACCGTCCTCGTCATCGAACATAACCTCGATGTCATCAAGGTCGCTGATCACGTCATTGACCTCGGCCCCGAGGGTGGCGACGCCGGCGGCAAGGTCGTCGCCGCCGGCACGCCCGAAGCCGTCGCCGCCTGCGAGAAATCCTACACCGGCCAGTTCCTCGCCCGGCTCTTCCGTGACGCCGGCCATCCCTTCTCGTAGCGACGCCGACAATCACCAGCCGGACGACGCCCCATGCGCCCAGCGCAGCACATAGCAGCAACTTCCCGCCGTTTTCAGCACGCATTTGCCATATCCACGCAAGGTCTCCCTTATGAGCGATCTTCAACACGAAATTCAACGCCGGCGCACTTTCGCCATCATCTCCCACCCCGACGCCGGCAAAACCACTCTCACCGAAAAGCTCCTCCTCTATGGCGGCGCTTTGCAGCAGGCCGGCTCCGTCCGCGCCAAGAAAAACCAGCGCGCCACCACCTCGGACTGGATGGAGCTTGAACGCGAAAGCGGCATCTCCGTCTCCTCGACCGTCCTCCAATTCGAATACGAGGGCTACTGCATCAACCTCCTTGACACCCCAGGCCACCGGGATTTCTCCGAAGACACCTACCGCGTGCTCACCGCCGTTGATAGCGTCATTATGATCATTGACGCCGGCAAGGGCATTGAGGAACGCACCCGCAAACTCTTTGAAATCTGCCGCATGCGCGGCATCCCCATCTTCACCTTTATGAACAAGATGGACCGCCCTGCCCTCAATCCCCTGGAGCTGCTGGACGAACTTGAACGCGTCCTCGGCATCGGCGCCTTTCCCGTCACCTGGCCCCTCGGCGACGGCCCCGACTTCAAGGGCGTCTATGACCGCCTGGCAAAGACCCTGCATCTCTACTCCAACCAAGGCAAGGGCGCCAGCAAAGCCGCCGACCAGCTTACCGGCGCCGACGACCCACGTATCAGCGCCCTGCTGCACCCGACCATCCACCAGGAATGGCTCGAACAAATCGAACTGCTCTCCCTCGCCGGCGAGAGCTTCGATGACGAGAAGCTCCGCGCCGGCGAACTCACCCCGGTCTTCTTCGGCAGCGCCATCAACAACTTCGGCGTGCAATTGCTCCTGAACTACTTCATCCGCCACAGCATGCCGCCCATGCCCCGCAAATCCAGTCAGGGGCTCATTGAGCCCAGCCGGCCCGACTTCTCCGGCTTCGTCTTCAAAATCCAAGCCAACATGGACCCCAACCACCGCGACAGCCTGTCCTTCATCCGCATCTGCTCCGGCACCTTCACCAAGGACATGACCGTGCCCAATCCCCGCGGCGGCAGCAAGCCCCTTCGCTTGTCCTACCCGCAACGACTCTTCGGCCAAGAACGCGAAAGCGTCGAAGTCGCCTACCCGGGCGACATCGTCGGCCTCGTCAGCCACGGCACGTTCCGCATTGGCGACACCCTCACCCAAATCCCCGATCTGCGCTATCACGAAATACCGCGCTTCCCGCCCGAAGTCTTCTGCTACCTCCACAACAACACCCCGTCCAAATTCAAACAGTTCCGCGATGGCCTCGAACAGCTCCTCAACGAAGGCGTCATTCAAGTCTTCTATCTCCACAACAGCCAGCAGAAAACCGCCCTCCTCGGCGCCGTCGGCCAGCTGCAATTCGATGTCGTCAAACACCGCCTCGAAACCGAATACGCCGCTGACGTCCGCCTCGAAAGCAGTCCCTTCACGGAAGTGCGCTGGCTGGCGCCCGACACCGATGTCGAGCAGTTCAAAGGCGCCTATATGGGCAGCAATGTCCGCATCGCTTTCGACACCGATGAAGTGCCCGTGCTCCTCTTCCCTGACCAGTGGAGCGTGGACTACTTCGCGGAAAAAAATCCCAAAGTCTCCCTGAGTAAATTCTCCACTCTCCAGGGCGAATGTATCTGATGACTCAACTCGCCACCACCCGGAGCCACGCCGTGCCCAACGAACACGCCCTCGATCCCCAAGACCTCAAGCCGGACAAATATCCCCGGCTGACCTTCCCCGACGACGCCTGGGCCTGGTTTGTCGCCGCCTGCAAGGACATCGAACTGAGCGTTGACGACGACAAGCGCTCCCACCTCGAAGCCATCTATAGCCATCTCAGCGGCGTCAATAGCTGGCTCAATCTCACCCGCATCGTCTCCGCTCTCGACTACCTTAAGTTTCACGTTTTCGACTCCCTCACGGTCTGCGATCTAGTTGCGGCCTACACCGCTCCCGGTGATATCGTCCTCGACCTCGGCTCCGGCGGCGGCTACCCCGGCGTGCCCCTTATGACCTGGCTGCCTGACCGCCAGTGGGTCCTTTGCGACAGTCGCGCCCGCAAAGCCGCCTTCCTCCAGGAAGCCGTCAAACTCACGCCCTGTGCCAAAGCCCAGGCCCACGCCTTTCGCGGCCGCGAAGTCGCCAGCCACCACCCCGAACTCCATCAGCAATGTAAAATGGTCACCGCCAGAGCTGTCGGCCCCGCCGCCGAACTCCTCCCCGACGCCGTCGAGCTCCTCGCCATCAATGGCATCCTCATGCTCCTCAAAGGCCCCAGCTACCCCAGCAAAGAACGCGACGACTTTCTCAACGCCCTCCCCGGCTACGGCTTTACCCTCATGGAGGAACACCGCATCGCGCTCGACGAGAATGATCCCGACCGCTGGGTCGTCCTCGCCCTCCGCTCAGACCCCATGCCGACAAAGGCAAAAACACGCGGCAAGGCGCCAAAACAGCACCGCAGAGCAAAAGCCAAGCCCAAACAGCGCCGGCGGTAATCCGCCAATCGGCAAAAAAACCGGCAGCAAGACAGGCGCCATAATCTGCGACAATCCGCGAAATCTGCGGATAAAAAACCGTCGCGCCATCGCGACGTCGCGTGAGACCACTGGGACTCATTGGCAGCGGCGCTGGGGCGAGGACTCACAACTCATAAGGCATGAGCCCATGAATTAGACAACCGGGACGCCTGGGACCGCGGGGAATGACACCTTGACCCCAGGGGACTGGTTGGCCAACGCCGGGAACTCCTGGAAGCGCCGCGCCGTCGTGTGAGACAAAAAACACACCCGGCGGCGTGAATTGCCGCGCAGCGGCAAGACAGGCCGCCATAATCTGCGACAATCTGCGAAATCTGCGGATAAAAAAAACAGGCCGCCAAAAATCTGCGTAATCTGCGGATAAAAAACTTCGCGCCGGCGCGTGAGAAAAAACTGCGAAATCTGCGGATAAAGAACTGCCCTCCCCAAGAAATTGACAACAACTGCTTGCGCGCTAATGTATTGGCATATTAAGGATCGCAAACCAAATTTAACGGAGATGGCCATGACATACATCACGCGCAGCATGGAAGCTTTGGTCCAGACCTTGTCGCGAAGCTACAAAGCACTGCTGATCACCGGACCACGCCAAGTCGGCAAATCAACCCTGCTGAAACAGCTGTTTCCCGAACGCCGTTACATCACGCTTGACGATCCCTTCCTGGAAGAGCAGGCAAAAAACGACGCCGCCATGTTCTTCACCCTGAATCCCCCGCCGCTTACCATTGATGAAGTCCAACGCGCGCCGATCCTCTTTCGCCATATCAAAATGGCCTGTGACGAATCAGCGGACAAAGGGCTGTTCCTGCTCACAGGCTCCCAACACTTCCTACTCATGAAGGACGTGTCAGAATCTCTCGCCGGCCGCATCGGCATCATTGAGTTATCCGGCCTCTCCCTGCGTGAAATTCAGTCCGACCCATTTTCGCAACGCTTCATCCCGACGATGGACTACATCCTTGCGCGGCAAAAAACGGTTCGTGCGCCGGCGAACATCTGGGACATCATCCATCGCGGCTCCTACCCCGAATTGCAGAAGCCCGAAACGGACTGGGCGACTTTCTACGGCAACTACGTCAAGACCTACATTGAACGCGACATCAGGGAGCTGACCGCCGTCCAGAATCTGGACGCCTTTCGTCGCTTCGTCATTGCCGCAGCAGCACGAACCGGTCAAGTCCTCAATTATTCCAACCTCGCCGAGGAAGCCGGCGTTGACATGACGACGGCGAAACGCTGGCTTTCACTCCTTGAGAGTTCCGGCATCATCTATTTGCTGGAGCCCTATGCGGCCAGCGCGCTCAAGCGCGCGATAAAAGCGCCCAAGCTCTATTTTCGCGACACCGGTCTGGCCTGCTACTTGACTCGCTGGCTCAGCAGCGACGCCCTTGCCTATGGCGCGATGAGCGGCCCCATGTTCGAAACCTTCGCCATCTCCGAGATTCTCAAGTCCTTTGCCAATGCCGGCCTGGACTACCGCAATTTCGTATCCTATTATCGCGGGCGGGATAAAAAGAAAATCAGCGTGGACGGCGAGCTTCTCGAAATGGATGCTGAGATTGATCTCATCATCGAAGAAAACGGCGTACTCCATCCCGTTGAAATCAAAAAGAACGCCAATGTCTCGCCCGCTGATACCAGCGCCTTTCTGGTTTTGGATAAAATCGCGGGGAAAACACGCGGCATGGGCGCTGTCCTTTGCAGTTGTCCCCAACCCGGCGCCTTGCGGGAAAACGTGCTGCAGATTCCCCTGTGGTACATCTGAGAACCTGGCATGGCTGACCGGCAATAACCCTCCAGAAAATTACACCGTTTGGAGGAATCAGACGAACCGGCGGCGGAATCAGGCGCATCAGTTGAATCAGCGGACAGATCGGACGACGCAAAAAAACTGGCGGCGTGAATTGCCGCGCAGCGGC
>JAAZKQ010000193.1 GCA_012799755.1 Lentisphaerota bacterium
GACCCTTTCCTCCCCCTCGCAAAACCCACTTATGCTTTTCGGACAAGCTCTAGCGCGGAATGAGGACACTGGGATCGTAGTCTTTCGGCGCCTCGTAACCCAGCAGATTGATGCAGGTCGCGGCAATGGAGCTGATGCCCAGGCCCTCACGCAGCTCGGCTTTGTACTCGCCCTGACCGGTCGGATCGTAGATGATGCATGGCACGGGGTTCAGGGAATGAGCGGTCTTCACCTTGACGACGCCATTTTCCTTCACGACGCTGCCGTCCTTCTTGTGCTCGAACATATCGTCGGCATTGCCATGGTCGGCGGTAATGACCAGCACGCCGCCGGCCTTGTCCACGGCCTTCTTGATGCGTGCCAGACAGAGATCAACGCATTCCACGCCGATCTGCACTGCCTGATAAACGCCGGTATGGCCAACCATGTCGCCATTGGGATAATTGCAGCGAATGAAGTCATACTTGCCGCTGGCGATGCCCTTGACCACGACATCGGTGATTTCAGCGCCCTTCATCCACGGCCGCTGTTCGAAGGGCACGATATCCGATGGCACTTCAACGTACTCTTCGAGCTTGTCATCAATCTTGCCCGAGCGATTGCCGTTGTAAAAGTAGGTGACATGGCCGAACTTCTGTGTTTCGGAGCAGGCCAGCGTGCGCAGGCCCAGCTTGCAGAGGAATTCACCGGAGGTGCGGGTGATGGCCGGCGGGCCGGTCAGGTAGCGCTTCGGCACTTGCAGGTCGCCGTCGTATTCCATCATGCCGGCGTACACCACGTCCGGCCGGCGTTTGCGGTCAAAGCGCGTAAAGTCGTCCTCTTCAAAGGCCGCCGTGATCTCAAGGGCGCGATCGCCGCGGAAATTGAAAAAGACCACGCTGTCGCCGTCTTCAATGGTGCCCACGGGCTTGCCATTCTCGGCGATGACAAAGGCGCCGAGGTCTTGATCAATGGCGCCGCTTTCCTGGCGCAGGGTGCTGATGGCCTCCTCCGCGCCGGCAAACTGGCGCCCTTCACCGAGCACATGCGTCTGCCAACCGCGCTCGACCATGGACCAGTCCGCGCCGTAGCGATCCATGGTGATAAACATCCGTCCGCCGCCGGAGGCAATGCGGGCATCACAGCCGGCGGCGCGCTGCTGCGCCAGAAACTCCTCAAAGGGCCGCACATAATCCAGCGCGGAGGTCTCGCCGACGTCGCGCCCATCCAGCAGAATATGTACGCGAAGCTTCTTGACGCCGTCCTTCGCCGCCCGAACTATCATGGCCTTGAGGTGATCAATATGGGAATGCACGTTGCCATCAGAGAACAAGCCGATGAAATGCAGTGTGCTCTTCTTGCTTGCGGCATTGCCGGCGACATCCAACCACGCCTGGCCAGTAAACATCTTGCCGCTTTCAATGGACGCACTGACCAACTTGGCGCCCTGATCAAAAACCCGGCCCGAACCAATGGCGTTGTGACCGACTTCAGAGTTGCCCATGTCGGCGTCACTGGGCAAGCCAACCGCCTGACCGTGAGCTTTTAAGCGCGTGTTGGGACAATTTGCCAGAAACCAGTCCAGCGTCGGCTTATAGGCCGACGCCACCGCATCGCCCTCGCGAAATTTGCCGAAGCCAACGCCATCCATGATCACCAGCACGACGGGGCCTTTACGCTCTTTCATCCAGGAGGCTTTCGGTAGTTTTTCCAGCATGGGAGCTCCTTATCTGATTTAGGTCACTTGGGTAATTCGCAACAATGCATGCGATCATAAACGCAAAACGTTTAATATAAAGTGCTCCCGCCCCATGACCACCCCCAGCGCCCAGTTTGAGCCCATCCGCAGTAAACGGCCACCGATTGATAAAGTGGACAGTGTGGACAGTGTGGACAAGCACCTGTTTCCTGTCCGTTCTGCACCACCAAGCACGCCTGTTTCCCGGCTGTGCTGCGGGCTTGTAGCCCGCAGCGTCACATGACCCCGCAAACGAAAAACCCAGGCACACGCAGGCGCCAACCGTGCTGTGGGCTTGCAGCCCGCAGCGGCACATGACCCCGCAAGCAGCACCAAGCGCGCCTGTTTCCCGGCTGTGCTGCGGGCTTGCA
>JAAZKQ010000194.1 GCA_012799755.1 Lentisphaerota bacterium
AGTTGCCGCGGGACTACCCGCCCTGGCTGGCGACATCGCCGATTATCATGTGCACCATGGTCCGCGGCAGACACCGAATTAGTGAGGAGCCCAACGAGTTCTTCCCGCTGCTGCGGATATTGCCCCACTTGCGGCGTTTTCGCTCCCTTCTCGACAGCCGCATGATGGTCCTGCTGATGCGCTGGGAGGGCACCTCGCCTTGGGCGCCGCCCTACATCTGGCCACCCCTCGGCGGTGTTGAGGCTTTTGTGGAGTTTTTGCAGACAGTGCACGACGAAGGCGACCTTCTGGGTGTCTATGCCTCCGGCGTGGCGTGGACGCAGTACAGCAAAATCGGTCGCTACGACCGCCGGCAGGACTGCGATGAGGAGTTGCTGTCACAGGTGGTGCGCGGTCCAAAGGGCGAACTTGAGGCTGCCAGCTGTTCGAACATTCGTCTCGGCTATGACCTCTGTGTCACCGAAAACTGGCCCCGGCAAGTCGTCAAGGACGAAATTCGCAAGGTCGCTGCCGTCGGCGTGGACTTTTGCCAGTTCTTTGACCAGAATGAGGGCGGCGCCGCCCGCTACTGCTTTGCCGCGCATCACCAGCATCCGCCGACGCCGGGACCGTGGGCGACCCAGGCGATGCGATCCTTGCAGGAGGAGTGCTGCGATATGCTGCGCGACATGAACTCGCCGATGCTGCTGGGCACGGAAGCCGAAGCTGCCGAGCCCTACCTCGGTGGGCTGGCTTTCAACGATGCGCGTTTCACCTACGGCTACCACGTCGGCATGTCGGTGCCGGCCTATTCTTTTGTCTTCCATGAATACGTGGCGACTTTCATGGGCAATCAAGTCGGCGTGAACTGGCAATTTGACTACCAACGCTGTCCGGACAATTTGCTCTACCGCACGGCCTGGGGCTTTATGGCGGGCTATCTGCTATCCATCAATCTCGGGCCGGGCGGGGTGTTGCATTGGGGCGCGGCTTCGCCTTGGGACGAGCCGCCGCCGGAGCAGGAGCCGGTGGTGACGCTGCTGAAGAATCTCAATCACCTGCGGCGACAATATCCCGATTTCCTCCTGCATGGTCGTATGGAAAGGCCCTGCCTGCATTGCGAATGTGGGGAATTCAGCGTATACTTTCTGAAAGATCGTTGTGAACAGGTGCCTGCGGTGATGCAGTCGTCCTGGCGCAACCGCGGCGGTGCCCGCTTGGAGCTGCTGGTGAATTACACGCGTCAGGCGCAAGCGGTGACGATCCGTTGCCGGGAAGGCTGGCGGCTGCACGCATCCGCGCCGGTGGCGTTCGGCGAAGACGGCGCGTTGGAATTGCCGGCCTTGACGGCGCTGGCCTTGAGGGTGACCAAGACAAGGACAAGGTCATAACAGAATGGCGACTATGGTGAAATGGCTTTACTTCACATTGATTGAACTGCTGGTGGTCATCGGCATCATCGCCATTCTGGCGGCTTTGCTGATGCCGGCCCTGGGCAAGGCGCGGGAAAAAGCCCGCCAGACCGAGTGCGTCAATAACGTCAAGCAACTGACCACGGCATTCATGATGTACATCAGTGACAACAAGGGCGCTTTTCCGTTCTACACGGACGGCGGCTGGGGGGCGCGCGCCGAGGGCGGCTGGGTTTATTACGATGGCTTCCCCGTGCCAGTCAGCGGCAATTTCGATGTGAAGCGCGGGACGCTCTACGGCTACGTCGGCAATGCGCGCGTGTATATGTGCCCGAATGATCACACCGGCTCGCTTTGCAGCTACGGCGCCAACTCCGACACCCAGGGCGCCTCGCTCAGCATGGTCGCCAACAGCAGCGAAACGCCCTTGCTTTTGGAAGAGGGCTCAACCCGGCCAACCACCAACGACGGCTTCTTCAATATTGACTACACGCCCAAAGACTACGTCGTCAATCGCCATCAGAAGGCCAGCGTCTATGGCTTCTGCGATGGTCGCGTCAGCTGGGAAAAATGGGAAGACCCCGAGGTGTGGTACCGTTGCGA
>JAAZKQ010000195.1 GCA_012799755.1 Lentisphaerota bacterium
CGAAGCACATCGTGACGTATTCCTTGTCCTTGTAGTAGGCGAAGGGCGCGCCTTTGCCCTTGCCGTAGGCGAATGCGAACTTACCGTCGCGTTCAGGCAGCCACTCATAGAGGTGTTCGCGGTCGCTGATGGGCGTGCGCGCTTCAAAGATGCGTACGCAGGTCGGCCCATGCGACCAGAAGAGCCGGCCCTCCGGGTCCACCAGCCACCACTTGCCGTTGATCTTCTTCGGGTAGAAATGCCCCGTGGCCTCCTGCTGCGGGCCGGTGGCCCAGCCGCCGTACTGATTCCAGGTCGGCGGTCGCGGCATCGCGGCCAGCTCGGCGTCCTCAATGGGAATGGCAGCGCGCAGATCGTCGTCGGAATGGACCTTGCCGGGCCAGTCTTCGTGCTTGAACTGGCCGTATTTGTCAATCATCGGGAAGAACTCTTCCGCTGTCATCTCGCGCCAATTCTTGCCGGAAGCGGCCTCATTGACGTCTTTGCGCAGCTGCGACAACTCTGTCTGCGGCTGTTTGGCGACCCTGTACAGCGCGAAGCGCATGGGACGGCTGATGTTGGTCAGGTAAAAGCGGATGAAACCGATGTCCTTGAGACCGTCGGCGAGAATGTCAGCATCGGCTTCCAGGATGTTTCCCGGGAAATAGCGCATGCCGAAGAGCTTGGCGCGGATCTCGGGTTTCAGCCTTGGCTTGGCATATATCTTCCACTGCCGGCGTTCCTTGGGTGCGAAATGCTGTTGGAAGAAAATCATTTTGTTCTTGCCGTCAACCATGCGGTCCAGGCGGCAGGTGAGCGACATCGCTACGTCCTCAAGGTTTTCCAGGTCCACGAGCAGCTCTTCGTCGTTCCCGATAGTCCACATGCCTTCCAAGCGCACACCCGGCCAAGGCGAAGCAGTGCCCAGTGCATTCACCACGGTGCGGGCTTCGCCCTGGAGTTGCTCGACGCTGACTTCCGCGTCGTTGAGGCGCAGTTGGGCGCTTTGCTCGGGCGTGAAGATCACGCCGGGCACAGCATCGGCGGCCGTAACTTGCCGACAGGAGAACAGGGCCGGCAAAGAGCAGAACATCAGGCAAAGAGTCCGAAAGCGCATGGCAAAAGACCTTTCTTTTTTTGTTTTTTTATCCGCAGATTCCGCAGATTGTCGCAGATTCTTTTTTTAGGGAGGGCGGTTCGGTGTGTCCGCCTCCTTGCTCGGGGCACAGTCCCGAGCTTTACCTTAATTTCGTGCCTTCGCGTGAGACAAAAAACACACCGGCGACGTGGATTGCCGCGCAGCGGCAAGACAGGACGCCAAAATCTGCGTTAATCTGCGTAATCTGCGGATAGAAAAGTTTATTGTTGTTTGGTGCGTTCGTGGCGGTTCATGCAGTGGCTAGCGAAGTCGCCTTGGCGACATTCGTTGATGACCTGTATGGATACTTCCCAGAAATTGCGTTCGAATTGCCCGGAAATGGCGGCGTTGTGCGGCGTGAGAATGAGGTTCGGCAGGGCAAAGAGCGGGCTGTCGGCGACGGGCGGTTCGGGGTCAGTGACGTCCAAGGCGGCACCGCCGAGCTGGCCATTGCGCAGGGCCTCAATCAGGGCGCTTTCGTCAATGACAGCACCGCGGGAGGTGTTGACCAGCAGCGCGCCTTTTTTCATGGCGGCGAGTTCCTTGGCGCCAATGAGGTGCCGGGTCTGCTCAGTCAGGGGGCAATGCAGGGACAGGAAGTCGGCGCGAGCCAGCAACTCGTTGAGTTCAACGGGGATGGCTCCGTAACGGCGAATTTGCTCCGGTGGCGTGAAGGGGTCGTAAACCAGCACGGTCATGCGGAAGCCGGCCATCATCTCGCAGACTCGGCTGCCGATGCGTCCGAAGCCTACCAGGCCCAGCGTACTGCCGCTGAGGTGCCAGCGCAGATTCACCTGGACGTTGCGCTCGCCGCGCATGCGCCGGTCGCTGAAAGGTATCTGCCGCACCAGTGAAAAGAGCAGGGCCACCGCGTGTTCGGCGACCGCCTCGCTGATGGACTCCGGCGAATTGCACATGGCGATGCCCAAGGCGCCGGCCTCGGCGACGGGATAGCCGTCCATGCCGCTGCCGCTGCGGAAGATCGCCCGGCAGCGTCTGAGCTTGGGCAGCACGGCCGGCGTCAGCACCTTGTTGGGGCCCATGGTCCAGATCATATCGGCGTCAGCGGCGATGGCCAGCAATTCGTCCTCCGTCCGGCAATGGTCATAGGCTAGCTCCAGGCCGGCGATGGCGTCAAGACGGTCACGCACCCACTCGGGCACGTCTTTGCGTTCGCGCGCAATCATGGCGACTTTGAAAGGGCCTTGCTCTGTCATGGGCGGCCTTGCTCTTTCTCTGCACTGCTTCCCAACTCATTGGGCGAAGATTTCGCGGGAGGATTTCAGGGCACTGCGACCGCCGCCGGCGATGGCGCCGCAATCGCCGCTCATAGCTATCCATTGGATGCCGCGATCCCGCCAGCGCCGGCTTGGGCCGGCGGCCGTGCCGAGGATAATGCCGGCCTTGCGCACGCGCGCGGCAACGTCGTCAATCACGGCAACGACTTCCGAGTCGTCGTGCTGGTTCAGTTTGCCCATGGACCCCGACAGGTCGGTCGGGCCGATGCAGATGCTGTCAATGCCCTCCACTTGCAGAATAGCATCGAGGTTCTTGACGGCTTCGACATGCTCGATCTGCAGGATCACCAGCGGCTCGTGGTCTGCTCGGGCGACGTACTCCGCCCAGGGCATCATGCCGTAGCGGTTGCCGCGACGGACGCCGCAGCCACGATTGCCACGCGGCGGATATTTGCAGGCCGCCACCGCCGCGCGCGCCGCATCGGCCGTGTTGACCATGGGGATAATGACGCCGGCCGGCGCCAGGTCCAATATCGGCTTGATGATGCCGTGCTCATTCCATGGCACGCGCACCAGCGGCGCTCAGTCCGTGCCGCGAACCGCCATGATGTGCTGCTTGATGCCATCAATCGTGTGCGGCGCGTGTTCAGCGTCAATCCAAGTGAAATCAAAGCCGATGTCGCCTGCCACTTCGCTCACCGTCGGATCCGATAGCGTGATCACCATGCCAAAACACACGCCGCCGGCATGAATTTTGCCGAGAAACTTTTCAACGTTGTTGATGCTCATGAACAAAAGTCCTCATCTTACACGTCACTGCGTACGCTCCAAGACAAACGGCTCGTAATGTAGCTTGCGACAGTTTTTTATCTGCAGATTCCGCAGATTATGGCGGCCTGTCTCGCCGCCGCGCGGCAGTCTACGCCGCCGTTTTTTTGCAGATTGGGGCAGATTCTCGCAGATTAGGGCGTCGTCGCCGCCTGATCCAACTGGTCAAACAGCCGGGTTAGACTGATCCGCCCGATCCGTCTGATCCATCCGCAGATCCAACTGATTAGACTGATCGAACAGCCCGATCCTCCCAATCCGCCCAAGAAAAACCATAAAGGAGGCAGACACACTGAATTGCCCTCCCTAAAAAAGAATCTGCGATAATCTGCGAAATCTGCGGATAGAAGTTATTCGCTGTAGCTGCCGAGGAAGACGAAGAGGTCCGGCCCGGCGGCCATGTCAGCGAGTAGACGGGCAATATCCGGGTTGTGCAGCGAGCCCTCGAAATCAAGGTAGAACATGAATTCGAAGTCGCGTCCGGGAATGGGTCTGCTTTCGAGCTTGAGGAGATTGACGCCGAGCACGGAGAATTTGGCCATGAGCCGATAGAGTGCGCCGGGCTTATGCGGCACGGATACCATGATGCTGATGCGGTCGGCGCCGGGATAGATCGCCATTTGTTTGGAGATGACGATGAAGCGCGTGTAGTTGTGGTCGCTGTTCTGGACATTGTCTGCGAGCACTTCAAGACCATAGAGTTCTGCGCAATGGCGCGACGAGATGGCGGCGATGTCGCGTCGTTTGGACTCGGCGACCATCCGCGCGGCGACGGCGGTGTTTTCGCAGAGGGTGACTTTGATGTGCTTGTTTTGTTTGAAGAAGGCGCTGCATTGACCGATGGCCTGGTCATGCGAGAAGACCTCGGTGATGTCCGTCAGGCTACTGCCGCGCTGACTGAGCAATACGTGATTCACCTGCAATTTGACGCTGCGCACGATATAGAAATGGTGATTGCGCATGAGGTCGTACACGGCACTGACCGTACCGTAGGAGCTGTTCTCAATAGGCAGGATGCCGTATTGGCAGAGGCCCTGTTCCACGGCCTGGAAGACAGCGTCGAAGCTGCGGACGTAGGTGATATCACCCTGCGGGAAAACCTTGTCGCAGGCGAGTTGGGAATAGGCGCCATCAATACCTTGGCAGGCTATGCTGCCGCTGCGGGGAAAAACCTTCGGGGTCTTGTCAATGGCCTCGCTGATGCTGTGCGCGAGCTGGCTGTCGCTGCCTTTAAGCCCTTGCTGATAAGCGCGGCTGAGATCAAGTAGCGTGCTGAAGAGGATACGCGCGTAGCTGCTGAGCTCCTCGCCGGCATCATTGCCGACACGCTGCAGGATTTCGCGTTCGCGAGATTGGCTAAGAATGGGCAGATTGTGCTCGGTCTTGTAGCGGCCGATTTCCGCAACGGTCTGCATGCGTTCTTTGAAGAGCCTGAGGATCTCGTGATCAATGGCGTCAATGCGTTCTCGATAGGTGGTCAAGTCCATGGTCGGGGTCCTTTCGAGTAAAAATTTTGCCTGTCCGCAGGCGCGTCAGGGGTTGAGTTCCAAGCTATTGACGAGGGCCTTGCGTTCGCGGCCGTCTTTGAGGAGTTGCCGGAGCGTCTCGACCTCACCGGTGGCAATGGCGTCGCGATATTGCAGCAGCCGTTGGACGAGGCCATCAATTTCCGCGACGAGGTAGTCCTGGTTATGAAGGAACAGCTCGGTCCACATGCCTTCGTGGAGGGTGGCGACGCGGGTCATGTCCTTGAAGCTGCCGGCGGAAAAGCCCGGATGTGACAAGGCGGTGTCGCTCTTGATATAGCTGCTGGAGACGATGTGCGCCAGCTGCGAAGTGTAGGCGATGATGCGGTCGTGTTCCGTCGGCGTGCTGATCTTCACCTGTGCGAAGCCGATAGCCAGAAATAGCTTCTTGACTTCGTCCATCTGCGTAATATTCAGCAGGGGGTCGGGCACCAGAATCATTGAGGCGTTGCTGAATAACGTATTGCTTGAGTAGGCGAAACCCGAGCGTTCAATGCCGGCCATGGGATGGCCGCCGATAAAGACGAAGCCCTTTTCCCGCGCCAGCGGAAAGGCCACATCGCAGACGCTTTTCTTGATGCCGCAGCAGTCCACCACGGTGGTGCCGGGCTTGATGTCGTCGGCATGCCGGCGCAGAAAATCAATGGTGGCATCGGGATAGAGCGCCAGGATGAGCAGGTCGCAGGCGGCGAAGTTCTCCGCTGTGAGTTCGTCATCAATGGCTTCCATGACCTTGGCCTTGAGGATGACTGACGGTTGGATGTCGCCGCCGAAAATGCGATGGGTGGTGTTTTTGCGAATGGTCTTGGCGATGGAGCCGCCAATCAAACCGAGGCCGACGATGCCGATGTTCATGAGCTGTTTCTCCCTTATGCCGTTGTGCTTGGCTCAGGCCAGCGCCTGGCGAATGCGGTTGATTTTTTCGACGAGCTGCGCGAAGGCGCTGGGGGTGAGAGACTGCGGCCCGTCCGACAGGGCGTGCTCGGGATCGTTATGGACCTCAATGATGAGTCCGTCGGCACCGCCTGCGGTCGCGGCCAAGGCCATGGGCGGCACGAGCCTGGCGATGCCGGTCGCGTGGCTGGGATCAATGATCACCGGCAGATGCGACAGGGTTTTGAGCACGGGAATGGCTGACAGGTCCAGCGTGTTGCGCGTGTAGGTCTCGAAGGTGCGGATGCCGCGCTCGCAGAGGATCACCTGTTCATTGCCGCCGGCCATGATGTACTCAGCGCTCATCAGCAATTCCTGGAAAGTGTTGGACAGGCCGCGCTTGAGCAGCACCGGTCGCTTGACCTTGCCCAGAGCTTTCAGCAGCTCGAAGTTCTGCATATTGCGCGCGCCGACCTGAATGATGTCAACATCGCTGAAGAGCTCAAGCTGTGAGATGTCCATGATTTCGGTGACAATGGGCAGGCCTGT
This sequence comes from Lentisphaerota bacterium, assembly GCA_012799755.1. Taxonomy (GTDB): domain Bacteria; phylum Verrucomicrobiota; class Lentisphaeria; order Oligosphaerales; family Oligosphaeraceae; genus Oligosphaera. The sequence goes on from JAAZKQ010000195.1 coordinate 6,132, forward strand.
GGCCTCGCGCGCCTTGATCAGCAACTTGATGCCTTCGTCGCGTAGGCCCTGGAAGGCGTAGGGCGATGTGCGCGGCTTGAAGGCGCCGCCGCGCAGGATCGTTCCGCCCGCCCGTTTCACCGCCTCGGCAAGCAGCAAAATCTGCTCTTCGGACTCCACCGAGCAAGGCCCTGCAATGATCTGAAAATGTCCGCCGCCGATCTGCAAATTGCCTACCTTGATCGCAGTGTCCTGCGGGTGGAATTTTCGGTTGGCGCTCTTGTAGGGTTCCTGGATGCGCTTGACGTCTTCAACGATTTCCAGCGCGCGGATGAGATCAATATCAATCTGCGAGGTGTCGCCAACCAGTCCCAGGATGGTTTGCTGCCGGCCCTCCGAGATGTGCACGGCCACGCCCAGGCTTCGCAACCAGTCAACCAAATTCTGCAACTGGCCCGGATTGGGATTTTCTTTGAGAATGACAACCATGTGATGCGCTCCTTATTGCTCCTGAAACGACAAAGGGCCCCGCAGTGGCGAGTTTCACTGCGGGGCCCTCATATTCTTTGCTCAGCTTGTCTGAAAATCAGCTGACGGGGATGATCTGAGGCGGGTCAAAACACAGCGAAGCCCGGTCCGATTGGCGGTAATAAAAGTATACCGCAAACCGGCTGCTAAACGAGAATTCGCTGTAATAATACCGACAAGACATGACAACGGGACTTCTTTGGGCTGGGACACGAAAGGAATTTTTCAAAGGCAAGCATAAGCATACACCGATTATTTTTTTGCGCAAGGCCCTTCCGTCAGAAAAAATGCGCGGGGTAAGCGGTCACTCATTGGTAAAGCGATATTGCGAGCATGCTTGCACGCCGTTTGCGGGGTCATGTGCCGCTGCGGGCTGCAAGCCCACAG
>JAAZKQ010000196.1 GCA_012799755.1 Lentisphaerota bacterium
AGGCTGCTTGGTGCAGGAAGGCCGGTGTGTTTGCGCTTTCCTGTCGCCTCTTTGGCTTTCAGCGCTGAAAGCGCAAAACATACCAGTGCCCTGAATGGGCACCACATACCAGCCTGGGGTTGCGCCCACGGCGCAACCCCAGGGAATCCCCACCCGAAACAGCACCCTGTAGGGGTGCCACATAGTAAACACGAAAGATGGTTTCCATCGCAAGGCAACAGAAAACAGTCAATTATCAATCGGTGACCGGTTACAAAAAACGGAAGTGGCAGTATGAAAAAAGCATTGACAATTGGGGCATGTGGTTTTTTGCTGGTGGCGACGCTGTGCCGCGGGCAGCAGTCGGCGCCATTGGCGGCAGATTTCGCGGTGCGGAAGATTTACAGCAAGCACATGGTGTTGCAGCGTGATCGGCCAATCAAGATTGCCGGCACGGCTGAGGTCGGCAAAGCCGTGGTAGTGAAGCTGGCCGGCAACAGTGTCACGGCTGTAGCCGACGCCAATGGCGAGTGGACGGCCGTGCTGCCGGCCATGCCGGCGGGCGGCCCGCACGTGGTCAGCGTCAGCGGCGCCAACGGGAAGCAAATAACGTTTGACGACGTGCTGATTGGCGAGGTGTGGCTGTGCAGCGGCCAGTCAAATATGTCCATGCCGGTATTCAGCAGCGGGCAGTTCTGGTCGGCCATGAATGGCGAGGAGGAGGCCCGGCAGGCGCATTATCCACAGATTCGCCTACATAACACCAGTCAGAAACGCGGCATGGCGCCGGAGGGGCCGCGCAAGGAAATTGCGGGGCCGGAGTGGGTGGTCTGTACGCCGGACAGCGCGGCGCCTTTCAGCGCTGCGGGCTATTTCTTCGGGCGACAACTCTTCAAGGAGCTGGGTGTGCCCATTGGTCTGATTGACAGCAGCTGGGGCGGCACGCCTATTGAAAGCTGGATCAGTGAAGAGGGCTTCCGCTCTGCCAATCTTGAGAGGGACCTTGAGCGCATCCGCCAGGGCAAGCTCAGCCCCGAGGAAATCAAGGCGCTGGAGGAGGCCGCCGCCATCAAGGCCAAGGAGGCTTTTGTCACCTGGGAAAAGCGTTTTTTTACGCAGTATCAGCAACAAAGTGATGCTGCTCGCGGCTGGTCCCAGGCTGAGCTGTCGTCAGAGGGCTGGGCAACGGTCGAATTGCCTGACGAACGTTTCCCCCGCGATATGGACGGCGTCATCTGGTATCGCCGCGCCGTCAGCATCCCGGCGGATTGGGTCGGCAAGGACCTCGTGTTGAGCCTCGGCGCCATTGATGATTGCGATGAGACCTATTTCAATGGCGAACTCGTCGGCAAAACCGGCACAGATACGGCTGATTACTGGGCGACGCCGCGGCAGTACACGGTGCCGGGAGCGATGGTCAAAGCCGGCCAGGCCGTCATTGCTGTACGCGTTATTGACTATCATCTCGATGGCGGCTTCACGGGCAAAGCCGCAGAGCTGAGCATTGCTCCAAAGGAAGGTGGACAGGGCCAGAGCCTGGCCGGTTCGTGGCTGAGCCGCACTGAATTTGTGGTTGATCCCGCTGTCATCGGCAAGCGTCCGGAGCCAACGGGCGTCGGCGCGAGCAGTCTTTCTTCGCGCAAGCCGGGCCATCCGACCACACTTTACAACGCGATGATTGCGCCTTGGACGATCTATCCCATTCGCGGCGCCATCTGGTACCAAGGCGAGTCCAATGCGGGCGCCTATGAGCGTTACATGACCCTCCATCCGCTGCTGATTCAAGACTGGCGGCGACTGTGGCAGGACCCCGACCTCGCTTTCATCTTCGTGCAACTCGCGGCCTACGAGCGCCACCGGCCCAAGGAGCGCCTGGCAGACGATTTCTGGGTTGGCCGTGAGCCTAGTGATGGCAACTGGCCGAAGCTCCGCGAAGTCCAAACCGCAACTCTCAAGATTCCTCGTACCGGCATGGCGGTGACCATTGATGCCGGCGACCATTCGGATATCCACCCGGCGAACAAGCAGATCGTCGGCTACCGTTTGGCCAAGGAGGCCATGCGTATTTGCTACGGTTTCAAGGGCGTCAGCGCCGGGCCGCTCTACAAGGATATGGCCATTGAGGGCAATCGCATTCGCATCCATTTCGACAATGCTGCTTCCGGCTTGGTCAGCAAAGGCGGCGAACCGACGTCCTTTGCCATCGCCGGCGCCGACGGTGTTTTCGTCTGGGCCAACGCTAAAATCGAAGGCACGACCATTGTGGTCTGGAGTGACAAGGTGCCCGAACCCAAGGCCGTCCGCTATGCGTGGGCGAGCTATCCGGGCAACGCCAATCTCTTCAATCGTGAGAACTTCCCGGCATCGCCTTTCCGCACCGATATGCCTGATTACTTGATTAAGTGAGCGGGCAAAGAGACCGGTCTGGTTTTCTTTTTTGTTATCGTAGACGGACCAGACGGCTGGAGAAAAAGCCTCTGATTTGAGGGGCTGTTTGCCTTGCGCGCCGCCTGTTGTCGCTATTGCTTGTCAATGGCGACAGCGGGCTGCGTTTTTGCTGTCGAGGCATAAGCGGTCAGTGATTGATCATTGTTGTTCCCGCAAGCTGCCATGGACAGTGTGGACGGTGCACATACTGTCCTTGCCCGCCTTGGCGACATGTGTTCTTTGACTTGCCTCGGCGAGGCAATACCATGAGTAACCCCAGGTGGAGCTGTGCGAAGCACTGCGAAACCTGGGGTGGCGCCGCCCACAAGGCCGGAGCCCCGGGGGGCGACACTATCGCAACGTGGGTACGCAGTGGCAAATGAAGACATATAAGTCAAGGCTCTTTCTTTGTTTTTGAGCCGCATTGCCGGCGCTGATTCATGTGTCGCCTTTCCAAGGCTCTGATTTCGGGGGATGCCTTGCCCCAGGTTCCGCTTCGCTCCACCTGGGGTTACTCATGGTGCC